>NZ_LGDB01000237.1:0-32606 GCF_001279655.1 Streptomyces sp. WM6372
GGGAGCACCGGGAGCGCCAGGTGCGCCAGGTGCGCCAGGGGAGCCGGTCGGGCCGGGAGCACCGGGGGCACCGGGAGCGCCGGGGCTGCCGGTCGGTCCGGGGGCGCCGGGGGCGCCAGGGGCGCCGGTCGGGCCAGGGGCGCCGGTCGGTCCCGGGGCGCCGGTCGGTCCGGGGGCGCCGGTCGGGCCAGGTGCGCCGGGGCTGCCGGTCGGGCCGGGAGAACCGGTCGGGCCGGGAGGGCCGCTCGGGCCGGGAGGGCCGACGGCGCAGTTCGGCCTCGTAATGGTGTTGTTGTCCATCGTGACCGCGCCGTTGCGTGCCAGGGCGCGGCCTTCGATCACGGCGCTGTTGTTCACCGTGATGGACTGCATGGCCAGGATGGTGCCCTTGAACTGGGTGGTCGTGCCGAGGGTGGCGGAGCTGCCCACCTGCCAGAACACGTTGCAGGCATTTGCTCCGTTGATGAAGGCCACGACACTCGACGAAGCCGTGGTCAGGGTCGAGGGGATCCGGAAGATGAAGACGGAGTTGGGGTCGTTCTGGCCGTCGAGGGTGACCGTCCCGGTGAGTTGCAGGGACGGCGGGGACGCCGGGGCCGTGTAAACGCCGGGCCCCAGCGTCAGTCCGCCGATCTCGTCCGAAGCGAGAATGGTCCCGGGCCCCCGGCCTGCCGCGTCGTCGTAGGCGACGACGAGGTCGGACTTCGCCTGACTGGCGGCGGCGTTGGGGGCTACGCGCGTCACTCCGTTGACGATGCCGGGCGGGAAGCCGGTCACCGATGTGCCCGGATAGAGCCCCAGGTCGCCGTTGATGACGGTGGGGTTCGTGTTGGTGACCGTCGAACCGGCCAGAACCCCGTAGCTGGCGGTGGTCCCCAGCAGCACGGTGGATTCTGCGGCGTGAGCGAGGTTCGGGACCAGGGCGGCCGACGCCAGGAGCGCTGCGGGGAGCAGGGCAAAGGCTCCCCGTTTGAGCAGGGCGCGTTGAGGGCTCGTGTCGGGTGGAGCCAACCGGATGACATCCAATGCCATAGCAGGACCTTTCTTGTTGCCGGACTGGGTCGCCGGCCCACTACCTGTGCCGACACGCAGGCGCATCCCGAGCCGGTGAGGCAGACCTATTCGGCGCCAGAGATGGTGACGGGTCGTCACAGGGGAGCATTACCGCATATTTCACAGTGATAGACCGCAAGTAGGGAAAAGGGTCTGCATGAGTGACGCAACATCAGAAATGGCGCAAATCGTACCTCTGTGCGTATATGCTGCATCGCCAAACGCGAAGCGCGGGCACGGAACGAAGGTCATCGGAGTCGGCTCTTCCTGCCCGAGCGGCGCCGTGCACAGAGCAGTTGCGGGCAGGGTCTCGATCCGCCGAGGCTGTGGGCAGACTTCTGGTTCGGCGGTTCGTCACGCCTGATCGGCGATACGGCCGGTTGGGTGGGAGCCTTCTGCGGCTGAGGCGGGCCGAGCACCGCGCGTTTGCGCGGCATCTGGTCCAGGCGGCCTACGAGATCACTCCTGGCGATCGGTCGCTGGGGCCGATGGCTCGGCGCCCGGCCGTGAGAGCCTCCGGCCCGTAATGCTGTCGGCGGATCGTGCACGAGCTCTGCGCGTTCGCCGACGAGGGCGACGCCGAGGCATTCGCCGTGCTGGAGCGTGCGCCCCGATGACGTTGGCTGATATCGACCCGGCTCGGAGCGGATCACGGGTCCAGGTCGGGGTCACGCTCAGCCGGGAGCGCCCCCATCGGGCTGTGTCAGTGGCGGGTGTCGCATATGACGTGCTGATAGGGATACAGCGCCGGCCTGCTGGTCGCCGGGGGAGTCACTGCTGGCATCGACTTCCTGCTCGCCCACCCAGGCCGGAGCTACGCCCAGCAGGTCGCCGACTGGGACGGTCACCTGTCGGGAAGCGGGCTGACATGGCAGGAACTGGTCCGGATCGCCGACAGTCCGTCCGGCGAGGCCGAAGGGATCCGGGACGCGGCCGCACGACTTCTCCTGACGGCGAGGGTGAAGACGTGCCGGGTGGCGCTGCGCGCAGCGCCACCCGGCCCGGCCCGGCCCGGCCAGACGGTGGCGGTGACGGTCGGCCGAGGTGGTGCGGCTCCTCTCCGAGGGCCACCGCTCTCTTGGCTGGGCACGGCGCCGCCCAGGTCCCCGCGGAGTCGGCTCCTCCACCGCCCAGCGTGCGATGCCCAGCTATAGGGCGCGTACAGGCATCAGCACCATGGCTTGGTCAGCGCGCTCGACCACCTCCTCAACCGTGCCCGGCGAGCGGCTGTGCCGGAGCGCAGGCCGCAGGCGGGTCCCACTGCGGGACGAGGAGGCGCTGGTGGAACCGAATGGCGTGGCGGTCCCCTGAGCAGCCGATCGGGTGCGCGCGGCTGCCGGGGGCTCTGCCTCCGGACCCCCGCTCCTCAATCGCCGCCGGGGGCCGCCTTGTCCGCAGGGCTCGCCGGCCCCCGGCGGCGCGAGGTTGCGCTGCGCGCGGGGGCCGGCGGAAGGCGTGGCGGCTCAGACGGCCCGGCCGGTGACGTGGCCGCCGTCCACGCGCAAGGCGTGACCCGTGACGAAGCCCGCGCCCGCCAGGTACAGCACGGCCTCGGCTATCTCCGAGGACTCGCCGACCCGGTCGAGGAGGGCGAGCCCGCCGAAGGAGTCCACGTCGGAGCCCTCGTGCAGCGGGGTGCGGATGATGCCGGGCGCCACGAGGTTGACGCGGATGCCGTCGGCCGCCAGCTCCGCGGCCAGGCTCGTGGTCAGGCCGTGCACGCCGGCCTTGCTGACCACCGGTGCGCTGGCCGGGAAGCCGGCCAGCCCGTGGTCCACCAGGACGGTGCCGATGTTGACGATGCTGCCTCCCTCGCCCTGCGCGCGCAGCGCCCGTACCACGGCCTGGGTGGTGAGGTAGGTGCCCTTGAGGTTGCCCGTGAGGAAGCCGTCGAGTTCGGCCTCCGTGACCTCGGTGAAGGGCTTGGAGGCGAAGGTCCCCGCGTTGTTGACCAGCACGTCGATGCGGCCGAAGCGCTCCAGTGCCGTACGGACGAGGGCCTCGCCGGTCTCGCGGTCGGCGATGCTGCCCGCGGCCCACGCGGTCCGCTCCGGATGGCCGAGGCCGGCGGCGGCCTTGGCGAGGCGGTCGGCGTCCCGGCCGTTCAGGACGACGTTCGCGCCGCTCGCCAGGAAGGCCCGGGCGATGTCCAGGCCGATGCCGCTGGAGGATCCGGTGATGAGAGCAGTGGTCATGGTGAGTGCCTTTCGGAGGCGGTCGTCAGATCGCCGGATCGGTTCGTCCGGCTGACACCACGAAGCTATGGGCCCTCAACCCATAACACCACGACGGAATTTGGAGCATGTGATAATCCAGCGTTATGGATGTGGACCTGCGTGACCTGGAGCTCCTCGACGCCACTGCCGAAGCCGGCTCACTGACCGCCGCCGCCGAGCGGCTCTACGTCAGCCAGCCCGCCCTCAGCCAGCGGCTGACCCGGCTGGAAGCCCGCCTCGGCATGCCCCTGTTCGACCGCGAGGGCCGCCGGCTGGTGCCGAACGCCGCGGGCCGCCGGCTGCTCGTAGCCGCCCGGCACGTCCTCGCCGAGCTGGATTCGGCCACCCGCGACCTGCGGGAAATCCGCGACGGCCGCGACCGGAGGGTCCGCTTCACCGCGCAGTGCAGCACCACCTTCCCGTGGCTGCCGCCCGTGTTGCGCGCCTTCCGTGAGCGGGAACCGGACATCGACGTGCGCATCGAGACCGTCGCCGACGACGCGCCGGTCCCGGCGCTCCTCGCCGACCTGGTCGACGTCGCACTCGTCACCAAACCTGACGTGCAGATGGACCGGGTGTCGCTGACCCGGCTCTTCGACGACGAGATGGTGGCCGTGGTGCCCGCCGGGCACGCCTGGGCCGGCCGCAAGCACCTGACCGCCCGCGACTTCGACGGGGCCGACCTGGTCCTCTACGACTTCTACGACCAGAAGCGCATCCCGTCGTTGCCGCTGCCGATCCCCGCCGGGGCCCGGCCCGGCCGGATCACCACGATGCCCGTGGTGACCGACCTGGTCGTCGAGATGGTGGCCGGCGGCCAGGGAGTGACGGTTCTGCCCAACTGGGTGGCCGCCCCGTACGTGACCTCGCACGGCCTTGCCCTGGTGCAGATCGGCGCGAAGCCGCTGACCCGCACCTGGTTCTGCGCCACCCGGACCGGCGAACTCCCGCCCCACCTGGAGGTGTTCGTCGAGGAGCTCGTGGGCCGCCTCGGAGCTCCCCGAGGGGGCCGGTGAGGCCCTGGAGCAGCACGTACGAACCACGGCGTCGGCAACGGTGCCGGGCTGGCGTGAGCTCTGCATCAGCAGGGAAGGCAGGAGCGCGTCCCGGGGGCGGGCGCCGGACCTGAGGGGCGCCACGCCGACACTAGTGCCTGCTCATCGTGTGGGGAGAGCGGCAGGCCTCTCCTGGCCGGTCGTTGGGGACAGCGACCCTCGACCGGCCGGGGAACCTGCCGGCCCGGTACTCCGTCTCCCTGCACACGAGAGCCACCAAGGAAACGGGAGCGTATGAGTCGCAGTGACCGGAACGGCTCCGCTCGTGCGACCGGCCGGAAGCACCACCATGGCAAGCGCCGTCGTCTGACGGGTCTCGGTGCAGCAGCGGTTCTCCTCTTGGCCGGCAGTGGTGACAGGTGGGAATCCAGCCCGGCTGGCGGGGCTCGGCCAGGCGGCGAACACGCGGGCGGGTGTTGAGCGGGCCGCCCTGGGTGCCTGCCTCGGGACGGTGCTGACATCGTAGGAGTCATGAGAACAGAAGGCACGACGCCGGAACCGGAGACCCTTGTGCGGAGTGGGCTCACGACTCTGGGGGAGGTGGCGTGCCGCTATCAGGCGGATGAGATAAGGCCGGAGGACCTGCCGATGATCGCGGCCGAGGCACTCGCGGTCGGGCTGGACACTCCGACGCTGTGCGAACTCGCCGGTTGGCCTCGCCACGCGGATGCCCGCGATATTCGCGACGCGTTCGAACAAGCACTCGCCGAGTCAGGAATCGGGTTGCCGGATCGGGGCCTGGCACGGCGCCACGCTCTGCGCCGGATGGCGGCGAGGCTCCTCGATGGAGAAATCACTCCCGCCGACCTGGCGACGGACGGCTGGTGGGAGACGGAGGTCGAGACCGCGGTGGAGCAATCGTTCGTGGGGCTGATCCCGCAATGCGATTGCTGCATTGAGTTCACCTTGGGGCTTGACCAGCAGACGTGGGCGACCCAGATGCGGATCGCTGCCCTCGCCCTGACCTCGTCTCCGCCGGTCGGCCCCGGGTGCTGACTCTGCCCGGCGTGCCCGCCCTCGGGCGGTGAAGGCGGGCGTCAGGCGTCACCCGCAGCGGCTCGGACCGGATCGAGTACGACGTCGCCGGGAGGCCGGTGAACCGGAGTACACCTGGCAAGAGACGTACCAGGCCTTGATCGAGGCGGCACACGCCGAGCCCGCGCTACGCGCCCTCTACCCGTTCACCAGCCACTGGGCCCTGCGCTTCTCGGCGACCACCCACCCGCACCTGACACTTGTCGGCCCGTGCCTGATGGCGGACAGCGATGGCACGTACGGGGTGGGAAAGGGCTTCATCACCGCGGATCTGGGCCGGTTCGCCACCACCTGCCGTCGGGCCTCTTCCGGCGGGTGGCGACGGAGTGCGCGTGGGGAACAACCCGCGCTGGTTGTCGGTGTTCAAGGATCCGATCTGCCGGCCGACGCGTCTGCGTACGCAGGGCGGCTGCCGGTGGCCCGCTCAACTGGCGGGCTGCGACGCCCAGCCACGGGAGGTACGTGGGGGTGCTTGGCCGTGCCTACCGCGTGCTCGATGCCCCGTGACTCGTCCTGGCCGCGGCGCGGCTGGAGCCGGCTGTCACGGTACGGAGCGGAGCGGAGCCGGCCGGATTCGAACCGGCGTCCTCGCAGTTTTGGAGACCGCGCGCGTCGACCTCTGCGCTACGGCTCCGCCCCCCGGCATCCTAGGCGGCCTGACCGCTCACCTCACCGTGTGGGCGGCGATCGCCAGCCACGTCCAGCGGTCGGCTGCGCGGTCGAACCCCCGCTATGCGGGGCGGAGAACGGGATCGATCTCTGTCAGGCTTTCGTACAGCCGACGGGCCCCGCGGGCAACACGATCGTCGGTGTCGCCCGACATCTCCTCGCAGAGCCGTAGCGCCTCGTCCAGGTCCTCCGAGAAGATGCTGAAAACATCGAAGATCGCGGTGTGGATGTAATCGGCGTGATTGTCGTTGGCGACTGCCAGTGCGGACGCGACTATCGTGAGTCCGGCCCTGTCCTTTCGCCGCAGCAAGCCCTCCGCGGTCCGCCGGGTGACGAAGGTGTCACGACCGTCGAGCACCAGCCCCAGCAGCGGCTCAACGGCCTCCGGCATCTCGGCGAACCCTGCCAGGCTGTGACCGGCATCGGCCCGGTCACGCCAGTCATCGCTTCGCCCGAGTTCGCCAAGCGTCATGACCACCGCGCGCCGCAGGTCACTGTCCACGGATGAGCCCGCCCCCTTCCCCTGATTCCGGTCAAAATATCACCGAGGCGCCCTACCGGATGATCGCCAGGACAGGTCCTGGGTGGACCACGTGGTGCGATCAAGGCGGAACGGAGGTGCGATGGAAGGGCATCCGCAGACCCTCAAGGCTTGCGGCCTCCCGGAGAGAGTCGGTGACCCCGTGTCCGTCCGCGCCCTGGCCGTCTGCGCGGCCTGCGTCGCCCTGACGCTCGCCCCCTCCGCCGCGCCGGCGCAGGCCGCTCCCGCCCCGTCCGTACCCTGCACCTCCGGCTGGGTGTGCGGCTGGACCGGCCCCGACTACACCGGCGTGGCGAGCTTTGTCTCGCAGGACATGCAGCGGTACCCGGAAACGACCGCGTACGTCGGGTTCAACGGCGGCGCGTCCGTGTGGAACGCTGCCCGAACATGGCGACGGGACGGCCGGCTCTGGGGCCGGTGCGTGACCGTATACAGCGGTACGGAGTATCGCGGCCAGAGTCGGACCATCCGCCCGAACCAGGGCATCGCCCGGATCCCGGCGTCGTTCGGGAACATCCACTCCAACCGGTTCCACGACTGCCGGCTGCCCTGAGCGTGATGGCTTCCGTCGCTGCTGTGGTCTTGTTTGCGCCTTGACGGGGAGCGGATCGTCACCGGCGACGACGGTTCCGCCTGGTACACGGGTGACCTCTTCGCCACCTTCACCCGGATGCGCTGAGATACGAGTGGGACTGCTCGACCTGCTCGACCTGCTCGACCTGCTTGACCTGGCCGACTGCCGCGCTCCGGCTCGGGCGGGCCCCCGGCTGTGACGGGTCCTACGATCGTCGCCATGACCTCCGCATTGATCCTCATCGACCTGATGCCGCGCATCATCGCCCTCCCGCTCGCACCGCACTCCGGTGACGAAGTGCTCGCGCGCTGCCGCGCGTTGGCTGCGTCATTCCGGGCGAGCGGACGGCCGGTGGTGCTGGTCCGGGTGGAGCGCCCGAACGTCGCCGAGCAGCCGCCGGGCAGCGACTTCGCCGATGGGCTGGTACAGGGCGGCGACATCGTGGTGGTCAAGCGCACCATCGGAGCGTTCTACGGCACCGATATGGACGAGCAGTTGCGGGGGCTCGGTGTGAACACCGTGGTGCTCGCCGGGCTGGTCACCACGATGGGTGTCGAATCCACCGCACGGGCCGCGGCCGACCACGGCTACCAGCTGGCGTTCGTAGCCGATGCCATGTCCGGACTGGCGGCGGACGAGCACGAGTTCGCCGTAGAGCGGATTTTCCCGCGCTTCGGCGAGGTGCGGAACACCGCCGACTACCTCTGACATCGCACAGTCCGGTCCCCCCGCAGGCTGGGCGGCGTCCATGTCCGGGCGCCCTGGGACGGCGCTCTGGCAGCGGATGCCCCCGTCATCGACGCAGGCCCCTGCCGTACGCGTACGGCCTGCCGGATCAGCGGGCTGCGCGCCGCTTGCGACGGGAGGGGCGGGCAGGTCAGGCGGCAGCACGGACACGGGTTCAGCCGCATACTGCGCCTGCCGCACGGCCTCGCCCGCCGCGCACGAGGGCGGGGCCGCCTGCGCCCGCCATCCTTGAGGCCCGGCGACGAGGCCGTCCTGATCGCCGTCACGTACGTTTCTTCCATGACAAGTGACTGGCGAGCGGACCGGATCGGCAGTGCCCTGCGCGGAGAGAACCCCACCGTCCTGCGGCGGTTGGCGGCAGGGTTCGCGGTCATCGGAGACGTTCAGTTCCTGCCCGGCTATTCGGTCCTCTTGGCGGACGATCCGCAGGTGGAGCGGTTGTCCGACCTTCCGAAGGCGAGACGGCTGGCCTTTCTGTCCGACATGGACGCACTCGGTGAGGCCGTGGAGCACGCTTGCCGTCGGCTTGACCCCGCGTTTCGGCGGGTGAACCTGGAGATCCTCGGCAACACCGACGGGTTTCTGCATGCTCATGTGTGGCCACGTTTCGAGTGGGAACCGGCTGACCTGGTGCGGATGCCGGTCTGGCTCTATCCCCGGGAGAGCTGGCAGGACGAGCGATCCGCCCTGGCCCCTCGGCATGACGCACTGCGAGCGGAGATCGGCAGGGAACTGGACCGGCTGGTCCCTCAGGTCCCTCAGGTCCCTCAGGACGCTCAGGACGCTCAGGACCGGGACTGACAGCGGCTGGTGATGTCGGCGCTGTCAGAGGGGCCTGCGATGGTGGGCCCATGGACGAGATGGTCGAACATGTTGACCAGCGGGACCGGGTGCTGGCGGTGGTGGGCCGGGGCGAGGCCGTCCGCCGTGGCTGGTTGCATCGGATCGCGGTGACGGTGTGCCGAGACGGCCGGGGGCAGGTCCTCGTCCATCGTCGGTCCGGACAGGTCTCCCGATTCCCCGGACACTACGAAGTGATGGCCGGCGGAGCCGTCGCGCCGGGAGAGTCCTACGAGGAGGCCGCGGTCCGGGAACTGGCCGAGGAGTTGGGCATCGACACGACGGTCCGCTCCGTCGTGAAGTTCCTGAACCGGGGCGGCCTCAGCCCGCACTGGCTCGCTATCCACGAAACCGTGGTACTCGTCGACCCGAAACCCCGGGCCGACGAAGTGGCGTGGCACGGCTGGCTGCCGGAGGCCGAACTGCATGAGTTCATGCGCCGGCACCCGTTCACTCCTGACAGCCGAGAAGCCTGGGAGCGCTATCGCGTCGCCGTCGGGTAGCCATGGCGCGTTCCGCGCACAGCACGACACCCCCGTCCTCCTCCTGTGTTGCGGAGGCGGGGGTGCCGGCGTACCTGGGTTCAGGCCCCTTGCAGGTTCAGGTCATGCGCAGTGAGGCGGTCAGAAGGTGAGCTTGAAGTCCGTGATGGTGCCGGTGTCCGCGGCACCCTTGTCCTGGACCTTCAGCTTCCAAGTGCCGTTGGCCGCGACGGCCGAGGCGTTGACGGTGTACGTCTTGTCGAGGTTCGCCGCGGAGTCCGAGGAGGAGCTCTGCAGGCGGTACGACGTCCCGTTGGGCGCCACGAGGTCGATCTGGAGGTCGCCGATGTAGGTGTGGGTGATCTTCACGCCGACCTTGAGGGCGCTCGGCGCGTTGCCGGTCACGCCGGTGACGCTGACCGACGAGGTGACCGCGGGGCCGGGGGAGTCCGGGATGGCGACCCGGGTGGTGCTCTCGAAGACCTTGCCCGGGGTGGGCGTGCCACCGTTCGAACGGGCGCCCACGTTGACGGCGGCCCAGGCGTCGGTGATGTTCTTGACCTCGGGGCTGCCGGCGCCGTACAGCTCGGTCGCCGCGGCGATCGTGCCGTCGCGGGCGCCCTTGTAGTCGGTGCTGGAGTTGAACTTGGTGGTCAGCGCCTTGTACCAGATCAGCTGCGCCTTGTCCCGGCCGATGCCGGTGACGGGCAGACCGTCGGAGGTCGGCGAGTTGTAGCTGACCCCGTTGACCGTCTTGGCGCCGGATCCCTCGGAGGCCAGGTAGAACCAGTGGTTGGCCGGGCCCGAGGAGTAGTGGACGTCGAGGCTGCCGACGCCGGAGTACCACGCGTCAGCGGAGCCGCCGTCCTTGCTCGGCTTGTCCATGTAGCGCAGCGGAGTGCCGTCGCCGTTGATGTCGATCTGCTCGCCGATGAGGTAGTTGCCCGGCGCGCTGGGGTTGTTGGCGTAGAACTCGACGGAGGTGCCCATGATGTCGGAGGTCGCCTCGTTCAGGCCGCCCGACTCGTCGCTGTACTCGAGGCCGGCGGTGGCGGCGGTGACGCCGTGCGTCATCTCGTGCCCGGCGACGTCCAGCGAGGTCAGCGGGTCGTTGTTGCCCGTTCCGTCGCCGTACGTCATGCAGAAGCAGCTGTCGTCCCAGAACGCGTTGACGTACGCGTTTCCGTAGTGGACCCGGGAGTAGGCGGCGACGCCGTCACCGCGGATGCCGGACCGGCCGAGGACGTTCTTGTAGAAGTCCCAGGTGACCCCGGCGCCGTAGGCGGCGTCGGCGCCCGCGGTGGCGGCGTTGGAGTTGGCCCCGTTGCCCCAGGTGTCGGTGGTCTGGGAGAAGAGCGAGCCCGTGCCGGACGTACCGCGGTTCAGGTTGTACGTCTTGTGGCCGCCGCGGCCCGCGTCGTTCAGCGTGAAGTTCGAACCGGACTTCGAGGTGCCGAGGGTGACCTGACCGCTGTAGTGGGTGTTGCCGACACCGGTCTCGATGCCCTGCCACTGGTGGAGCTTGGCGCCGGTCTTGGCATCGGTGATGACGTGGAGCTGGTTGGGGGTGCCGTCGTCCTGCAGCCCGCCGATGACGGTCTCGTAGGCGAGGGTCGGCACGCCCTTGGCCATCCACACGACCTTGCGGGGGGCGGCGTCGGCCTTGTCGGCCTTGGAACCGACCGCCTTCGCGGCGTCGAGGGCCTGCGCGGAGGCGGCGGCCGGAGCGTCGGCCGGGGCGGAGGTGGAGACGCCCGCCAGCTGGGCGGTGGATGCCTTGCTGACGCTCTGCGTCGTGTTGGCCGACGTACGGCTGACGATCAAGTCGCCGCCGAGGACCGGGAGTCCCTCGTACGTGCGCTCGTACCGGGTGTGGGTGGTACCGTCCTGGTCCTTGACCACATCGTGGACGAGGAGCTTCTCCTGGGAGGTGAGGCCGAGTTCCTTGGCCGTCACGGCCGTGGTGCTCTGGGCCTTCGCTATGAGCTCGGCGCGCTGGGACGGGGAGAGCTGTGCGGGCAGCGCGCCCGGGTTGCGCACCGGCTGGCCCTGGGGAGCGGCGTTCGCGGGCTGCTCGGACTGCGCGCTGGCGCTGCCTGCCTGCACACCTACGGTGAGCAGGGCGGCTGCGGCGAGCAGGGCACCAGTGGCGGTGGTGTTACGACGATGCGTGGACTTCACGCTGACTCCTTCTACCTGTGGGGGGTTACCGGCGGCTGGGATGAGGCCGGCCGGGCAGAGCGTTGCGGAGCTGGTCCGTGCGGGGATGGGGAGAGAGTGCCAGCGATCGCGATCTTTGTCAGGAGCGCGTCATGAATCAGCCGAAGCGGGTCCGGATTTCGCCGTTGGGTGTTCGCTGAGCGGACGCTTCGGGTGGGTGATCGACTGCCTCGGGTGCACCCGACACGGCTGACCTGGGGCGGGACTTGCTCCGGCCGGGGTGCGCGGCTGTTGCGGGCATTCGCCCGCGGCCCGGGCGTGGTGGTGCGAGCGGCCTCGGGGGCGGCGTACTGCGCATTCAGGTAAAGCGTTCGGCATCAACCGTCAAATACCCTTGTCCTGCACATGACTTGCCGGGTGTGATCACGGAAGCCGCTCTGCGCGGCGCCACCCCCCCAGGGAGTCCGCAATGCATCCAGTTCGTCGTACGTGGCCGCGTTCCGCAGCCGCCACGGCCGCTGCCGTCGGCCTCGCGCTCACCGCGATGGCGGCCGCCCCACTGACCGGTACCGCGACCGCCTCCGCGCCGCACGCCTCGGTCATCCCGCGCACCGCGGCCCGTCCGGCCGTCGCGGGACACCAGCTGATCCGCTCCGTGGGCAGCCCGCTCTCCATCGAGGAGTGCCGGACCAAGTGGAAGATCGCTTGCTACACCCCGCTGCAGTACCGCGAGGCCTACCACCTGAACCCGCTGTACAAGCAGGGAATCACCGGTAAGGGCCGCACGATCGTCATCGTGGACTCCTTCGGCTCGCCGACCGTCCAGCACGACCTGGACGTCTACAGCAAGCAGTTCGGGATACCCAGCACCAAGGTGGAGGTGGTCAAGTGGGGCAACGTCCCCGCCTGGGACCCGAAGAACGCCGACATGCTGGGCTGGGCCGGCGAGACGACCCTCGATGTGGAGATGGCGCACGCGGTGGCGCCGGACGCGAAGATCGTCCTGGTGGAGACGGCGGTCGCGGAGACCGAAGGCACCACCGGCCTGCCGGAGATGATGGACGCCGAGAAGTCCCTGATCGACCGCGGCATCGGTGATGTGATCACCCAGAGCTTCGGTGCGACCGAGAACACCTTCCCCGGTTTCGACCAGGGTGACTTCTCCAGCATCAAGAACCTGCGCTACGCCTTCGAGGCCGCGGCGCGCCACCACGTCACCGTGCTCGCCTCCTCCGGCGACGGCGGAGCGACCGACTACAACGCCGACGGCAGCGCCTACTACGACCACCCCGTCAACTCCTGGCCCTCCTCGGACCCGCTGGTGACCTCCATCGGCGGCACCCAGCTGCACCTGAACGACGCGGGCAAGCGGACCGCCCCCGAGAGCGTCTACAACGACAACGGTGCGAGCGGCGGAGGCCAGTCGCACGTGTTCAAGCGTCCGGCCTTCCAGAACGGGGTCAAGGGCATCGTCGGCGCGCAGCGCGGCACCCCGGACATCTCGATGGCCGCTGCGGTCGACGGCGGCGCGTGGATCTACAGCAGCTATGACCCGGCGTCCGCCGGCTGGGACGTCTCCGGCGGCACCAGCGAGTCCAGCCCGCTGTTCTCCGGGATCGTGGCCCTGGCCGACCAGGCTGCGGGCAAGCGCCTGGGGAACATCAACGAGGCGCTGTACTGCCTGTACGGGCGCTCCGCCCACGACCGTTCCACCGGCCTCGTCGACGTCAATGACGGTACGAACAACAGCTACGAGGGCGTCACGGGCTACACGGCGGTGAACGGCTACGACATGGCCACAGGCGTCGGCACGCTGGACGCTGCCCGCTTCGTACCCGCCCTCGCCCGCGAAGGACAGCGCGGCTGACGGTTCACGGGTTCACCGGTTCACCGGTTCACCGGTTCACGCCGACATCCCTGAAATCATCAGCGAGAAGCCCCAGGTCGCCGACCTGGGGCTTCGTTCCACGCGGACAGGGGTCCGCCGCGAAAGCCCCTAGCGGCCGCGTCCCCTCTGGATCTCGAAGTGGTCGATCCGCTGGCCCGTCTCGGCCAGTGCGCTGACCTTCAGCTTCGGAGAGCGGCCCGTCTCGACCTCGACCGCGAGGAAGGAGTAGTTGGTGTACCGCACCCGCGACCACTCGACCGTCTCGGTCGCTTTCGAACCGCCCTTGACCCACCGGTAGGACTCGACGCTGTCGCGGTCCGCGACGTGGCCCTCGTACGAGTCCGGCACCGGGAAGCTGTACAGCGAGCGCCCCGCCGCGCCGGCCGTGACGTACACGATGCCGTCTTGCGTGGGGTCGGTGCGCTCGCCGATGGGGACCTTCCGGCCGACCTTGTCGCCCTTGATCGCGTCGGTCCGTTCGTACACGTGGTTGTGGCCGTTGATGACAAGGTCCACCTGGTGCTTCTCGAACAGCGGCACCCACACGTCGCGCACCCCGCCCTCCGAGGCGTGCGCGCTGGTGGTGGAGAACGCGCAGTGGTGGAAGAACACCACGATGAAGTCCACGTCGTGGCGGTGGCGCAGCTCGCCCAGCCGCCGGTCCAGCCACGCGGTCTGCTTTCCGCCGCTGATGCCGAAGTTGGCGGGGATCTCGTACGAGACGTCGTTCGCGTCGAGCGCGATGACCCCGACGTTGCCGTGGACGAACGAGTACACGCCGGGCTGGTTGACCGGGTCGGGGCCGTTGTCGGGCAGGGACCAGCGGGCGTTCTGGCCGCCGTAGCCCTGGGGCGAGTACCAGGCCTCCATGTCGTGGTTGCCGGTCGTCACCATCCACGGCACGGTCTTGGCCACCGTCTCCGTCTGGGCCAGGAACTGGTCCCAGGCACGCGCGTCGTAGGTGTCGCCGGCGGTGCCGGAACCGGAGGAGTCGGCGTAGCAGATGTCGCCCGCGTGCAGGTGGAAGGCCGGGTTCTGGGCCAGCAGCACCGCGTCGTTGCCGAGCGCGTGGTAGCTCACGCCTTGGTCGCCGAAGGCGGTGAAGGTGAAGTTCTCGGCGCGCGAGGGGGCGGTGGTGAAGGTGCCGAGCGTACCCAGGTTGCGGTGGTCGGCAGGATCGAAGCCGTCGTGCCCGACCCCGTAGTAGTAGGTCTGACCGGGCCTGAGCCGGTCCAGGCCCACGTGCAGGTAGAACTGCTCGGCGGCGGCGATCTTGCCGCCGTTCAGGACCGGCGTGCTCAGGTGCCGGACCTCGGCGTCGATCTTCACGCTCAGCGCCCAGGGGCTGGTGCCCACGCGCAGGTACGGCTTCTTCACCGCGAACGGCACCTGCCAGGACACCCGCATCTGCGTCTTGGGATCGGCGCCGTACTGCAAGTGCCGTGCGAACGGTGCGGCCAGCGCACCGTCGACACTGCGCCGCTCGGTGGAGGTCAGCACGGCCGGAGCCGCGTACGCGGGCGAGGCCGCGCCGACGCTCAGGCCGGCACCGGCACCGGCGACCGCCGCGGTCACCGCACCCGCGCGCAGCGCGCCGCGCCGGGTGAACTTCGCACGCAGGTAGTCGTGCTGCTCGGCCATGCTCATCCGGGAGGCGAGCTTCTGGGGGATACCGAAATCGGGAAGGTCCATGGCAGCCAACCTCATCGTCCGAGACGACGCGGAGTTCGCCGGGAGGTGAACGGACGGGGGCGGAACCCCCATGAGAATCCCCGGAATTGCCCATCTTCGTGCCACCCCGGTTCGCTGCCGGCCTGGACGGCAGCGAGGCGAGGGGAACACCACGGACAGCTGCGGGGCTGTACCTGCCCCGATCTTTCGTGGCTGCCGCCTCGAAGGCGAGGGCGTCCACCAGGCCGTGCTCGGTATCGCCCGGCGACCCAGAGTTCGTTTACGGGACAACCCTTGGCTTGAACGCCTGGTGACTGCTCCGGCGGGTCCAAGACATCGGTTTCAGTGCTCGCAGAGGGAGAATTCCCGTTCGTAGAGCTGCTCGTTGTGCTCGTCGACGAAGAACTTGCGTTCCTGCATGAGTTGTTCGCGGTAGGTCTTCGCCTCTTCGAGCGTCATGGTCGAGGTGTCGGACCATGGTTGCTGCGGTGGCACATCGGATGTCGAGACGATCTTTTCCGACGGGTCGACCAGGAAGAACGCGAGAATTTTGCGATGTCCCGGGCGGGTGGGATCCGTGAGGCGGAATGAGTCGACGCGGTGTTGCAGGATGTTCGGGAACGCCAGACAGCGGCCCGCCGGGGTCGATGTCGATCCCAGCATCTGGTTCAGTGCGTCCTCGTTCTCCAGACCGTAGACCTCACGCAGCCCGTTGTCGTCGTTCTGTTCGTAGTTCGGGTCGTCGAGTGCGGCGCGGAAACTCAGCCGGCTTTCGGTGATGTTCTCGCTGTCCCAGTAGTAGATGGCGGTGGAGACGATCCGCTCGTTCACCATCCCCTCGACGTGCCAGGAACCGCCGGGGTACTCGGGCTTGTCCGGGGTGAGATGAATGGTGGCGAGCTTGACGATGACCTGGAGACCACGGCCGCACAGGTCGACTCGGGCGGAGTCATCGGGCAACTCGGGCGGGGTGAAGGCAGGAGCGTCCGGGATGACCGGGCTGCGGTTCTCCCACCAGTCGTCCTGGGCCACTTCCCACGCACGACGGGCTTCCGCATATGCCTCCTCATCACCGTAGGAGGCCTTGTCCGGATACTCCGGCTCCGAGTCGTACCAACCGTAAGGGTCGGCCTCGATCCGCAGGGGGCGTGGATGGCGCAGATCGGTGAGTACGTTCTCCAGCAGCGGGCGGAAGCAGGCGAACAAGTCAGGCAGGACGGCGGCCAGTTCGCGGTGAATCTCGGGGTGGACGTTGTTGACGTACGAACGGAACGCGACATCGCCGGCGTCACTGACCTCGACGTCCGTGGGCAGCCACTGGAACTTCTCCGAGAATTCGTACCTCGAATAGCGGTCCGTCGGATTCTGCCAAGCCCGCTCGGGCGCGCCGCTCACCTCTCTCACCAGGCAGAACAGCGAGGGATGAACCAGATCCAGTACCTGGCCGCCGGATCCGGGATGCCAGTCCCATTCTGCTTCGGGGACCTGCTCCAGAACCCGAACTGCCTCGCGCAGCCGGGATCTGAGCTTGTCGTCGACCAGCGTGTCCGACTGCCACACCCCGTCGACGGCGGACACCTCGACGCCGGTACGTCCGTCCCGCAGCGCGGCGTAATGCACGAGTTCGGCAAGCACGTAGCGAACCTGCGCTTCGGTGAGACCCTGGGCGACCGCTTCCTGCGTCCACCTGGCGACGACGTCAGCATCGTTCATCTTGTCGAACCACCCGGGCTTCGCCCGAATGTGTGAGCTGCACTGCATCATCTGAAGTTCCCGCAGAGTTCGGGGTGTCGCGAACGATATGGAACGGGATGCGTGAAAGGGCAGCGGGAAAGCAGACAGGCCAGTCAATTCTCTTGGTCCTCCCAGTCGGTGTGCGGTGGCCGGAAGGATACTTCAGCGGACTGACACCGCAGCCGTGGTCCCTGTCCTCGACGGTCCGGTGAGCGCGGTCGTCTTCCCAAGGAGCCGGGCATCTGTGCCCGTCACCGCCTGCTCGGTGCCGCAGGTTGCTGCGTCGCCGAGGACATGTGTCCAGTTCGATGGGCTTGGCGCCGGCCTTGTGGTGTGTTGCCGAGTTGGCGGCACCGTTGATCCAGAGCCGCTCCTTATCGCTGAATCCGGCGGGTGAGGCGGGCGGCGGCGAGATCGAGCACGTCGTCGGGCAGGGCGGGGACGAGCTGCTCGACGTCGAGCTCGTCGGCGAGGCGGCGCAACATGGCGGCGGCGGTGGCGCGCGGAAGGTTCGAGCGGACGTCGGCGGGGCCCTGGTTCGGAAGGGTGACGATCAGACGGTGGGTGTCGAGGGAAGCGAGGGTGACGACGGCGGGTGTGCGGTTCACGGGGGCGGGACTCCTGTCCGGGGTCGAGGTACTGCTCACGCGCGCGGGACTCCTGTCCGGGGTCGAGGCACTGCTCACGCGCGCGGGAGGGGCCGCGACCGGTCGTGCGGGTCAGCCGGCGCTCTGGAGCTACTGGCGGGCCGGCGGGGCGCTGTTGGTGTCGGTGGCCTTGGTGGCGGCGGCGTTCTGGCGGCCTGCGCCGTAGCGAGCAGGTCAGGACAGGCTTTCGCCGCCCTTTCATTCGTTGGTCTGCCGGTCGAACGTGTTCGGGGTGGGCGCGGGGTCGTCGACCAGGCTGCGGACGACGGTCACAAGGGCCTCGCTTGACACGGATGTCTTCCGAGTTGAACGGGGCCTGACTACTACGACGCTTGGGTGGGGCACGCGGCATCTTCGGACAGCCGGAACGGAACGCCGGTGAGCTTCTCGGACAGTTCCCACAGCAGGCGGGCGGTGTCGGCGTCACGGATGGCGCGCTCCCGGTTGCGCAGGACGGGCTCGCCGCGTAGCTGAAGCGGCCCGTCGGGCACGACGTACGCTCCGCCCGGCAGGTCCGGGACGGTGGCGGCGTACAGGGAGGTCTTGGCGCCTTCGGGGGTGGGGCGGAAGGCGACGCGGAGCAGCAGTCGGGTCAATGCTCCGTAGAGTCGGCCACGGTCGCCGTTGGCGCCGCCGGTGAGAACGTTGGTACGGGTGAGTCCGGGGGCGACGGCCGTGCTGCGCAGCCTCAGGCCGGCGGCGTCGGCGCGGCGTTGCAGTTCGGTGGCGAAGTAGAGGTTGGCGCGCTTGGACTGCAGGTAGGCGAACATCGCGTGATAGCGGCGTTCGGCGTTGAGGTTGTGCAGGTCGAAGCGGGCGAACCGCTGGCCTTCGCTGCTGACGGTGACCACCCGCGGATCGGGCGAGGCGAGCAGGTGGGGCAGCATCAGCCCGGTGAGGGCGAAGGTGCCGAGGTGGTTGATGCCGAACTGCGACTCGAAGCCGTCGGCGGTCCGGGCGAACGGCACCATCGCCACTCCGGCGTTGTTGACCAGAAGATCGAGCCGGCCGTGGTCCCAGCCGCCGGCGAAGGCGCGTACGGAGGCAAGGTCGGCCAGGTCCAGGAGGCGCGCCTCGGCTTGGGCTCCGGGCGCGTGGGCCAGCAGCCGGTCCAGGGCGGCCTGCCCCCTTTGGGGGCTGCGGCAGGCCAGGACGACATGGGCGCCCCGGCGAGCGAGCGCCTGCGCTGTGACCTGGCCGATGCCGCTGTTGGCTCCGGTCACCACCACCAGGCGGCCGGACTGGTCGGGAATTGAGTCGGGGGTCCACGTACGGGAGGCGTCGGGCATGGCCTTCCTTCTCCTGGGTTGAGGGCGTCCGGCACCCGGCTGGGCAGGATCCCACTCAATGCAACTTGCAGTTGCGATACGCTGGATCCTGACATGAGAATGGCCGCTAACGCAACTAGGAGTTGCAATGGAGTCGAGTCTCTCCGACCCTGCCCGTCCGGTCGGGCGCGGCCGCAAGGCACAGGCGGCGGTGCGCGCCGCCACCCTCGCCGAGTTGCTGGACCGGGGCTATGCCGAGCTGACCGTCGAAGGCGTGGCCCAGCGGGCCGGGGTGCACAAGACGACGCTGTACCGGCGCTGGAAGGACCGCGCGAGCCTGGTCGTCGACGCGCTGGCCGAGCACTTCGCCACCGACATCCCCATGCCCGACACCGGCGCCGTCGAGACCGACCTGCAAGCCCTCGCCCAGGGGCTCGTGCAGAGCATGACCGGCCCGGTGGGCAGGGCGGTGCAGACCGCGATGTTCTCCGACGCCGGCCGGCTGCCGGAAGTGGCCGAGGCGAAGCGGCGGATCTTCGCCGACCGGTTCCGGCGGGCAGCGCCCGTGGTCGCGCGAGCCATCGAGCGGGGCGAACTCCCGGCCGACACCGATCCGGTCGAGCTGATCAAAACGCTGGCCGCCCCGATCTACTTCCGGTTGCTGATCAGTGCCGATCCGGTGGAGGAGGGCACCGCCGAGCAGGCCGTGCGGATCACGCTCGCCGCCGCCCGCGCCGGCGCCCTGGCAGGGGGCTCCGCCGTAGCCGTCAAGGCGAACGAAGCGGACGCAGGTCAGGAATGAAGGGCCGCGTGCTCACCCCTACAGTGCCGCGAGAGGGGTGCGGGGTGGCACGGTGGGTGAGATAAGTTCACGGCGAACCGAGGAACCCGCTGACAACTGCGGCGAACTCCACTGGGACGGTCTCGTGGACGGTGTGTCCGGCGGGGAGTTCAACGAGTCGGGTATGCGGGCGCCGCGCCACCATGTCCTTCGCGTGCTCCGCGCTGAGCACCGTGCTGCGGCTGCCGCGGAGGAGCAACGCCGGGCGGTCGCTGGCGAGCCAGTCGTTCCAGTGATCCCCGTTGAGGTGCTGCTGTGAGGCGTTCATGTCTTTCGGGTCGAAGGCAAGGCCCCATCCGTCGGGGTGCTCGCGTACGGAGTGCATGAGGTGGCTCGCCGAAGGGCCGAGTCCTTGCAGCAGCTGGGCCCGAGTCGGCGCCCGGTGCGGCCAGGACAGGCTGAAGGACAGGTCGCCATCGACCTCGGCGCCGATGTCCTCGATGATGAGTGCGCTTACGAGCCCGGGGAACCGTGCCGCTAGCTGGTAGGCGTTGACACCGCCCAGCGAATGGCCGAGTACGACCGCGCCCTGGATCCCCAGGTGGTCCAGTACTGCCGCGGCGTCCTCGACGTAGCCGGTGCGGGAGAAATCGGGAGGACTGTCGGAGAAGCCGTGTCCACGCTGGTCGAGCGCGATGATCCGCCAGGAGTCGCCCAGCTCCCGGGCGAGCCGCGCGAAGGTGCGGCCTTCTCCGAAGTGCCCGTGCAGGGCGAACAGAGGGCGACCCGGACCACCGAAGTCGAGGAAGGACAGGCGACGCCCGGCCAGCATCAAGGCCGCGCGCTTCGGCTCGGGCGGGATCGTCGACGTCATGATCGTCAGTATGCGGCGACCGAGTTGTCCAGGGTGACGAGGCGAGCAGTACCCCCTTGCGCAGGAGCTCGAAGGCAGCGCGTCCGTGCCGCGCCCGCCGGGTGATGTGGGCAACGCCCGGCGGACGGAGAGCTCAGGAGAGGTGGGCGGGGACGTACATGGCCGCGAGGCGCCCGTCGCTGGGCACATGGCCGTTGCAGTAACCGCAGGTCCCTCCCTCCGTAGTACCGGTCGCCCGCGAACAGGACCCGGTTCCCCGTCTCCGGGCCGACGATCCCGTCCGGCGCGAGGCCCAGGCGGCTCTGGAACCAGACGACCTGCGCCTTCGTCGCCGGGCCGAAGTGGCGGCCGCCCAACGCCTCGCCTGTTCGGGGCCATCTCTTCATCAGGCGCTCGACTGCGGTGAGCCGGAGGACGCGGCCGGCTTCGCCACCGACAGCGGCTCGGCGATGTCCTCCAGCGAACGCCGCTCCGCCTTGACCGCCAGGAACGCCGCCACCAGACCGGCGGCGCACATCAGCGCGGCGCCGATCCGGAAGGCCAGCGCCGTGTCACCCACCACGCCCGACTCGGTCAGATCGGCGAAGATCAGCGGGCCGCTGATACCGCCCGCCGCGGTACCCAGGGCGTAGAAGAAGGCGATGGCCATCGCCCGGGTCTCCATCGGAAACACCTCCGACACGGTCAGGTACGCGCTGGACGCACCCGCCGACGCGAAGAACAGGACCACGCACCAGCAGACCGTCATCGTCGTCGCCGTCAGCGAACCCCGGTCGAACAGCCAGGCCGTCGCGAAGAGGAGCACACCCGACAGCAGATAGGTGGAGGAGATCATGATCCGGCGCCCGACCGTGTCGAACAGCTTCCCGAGCAGCAGGGGGCCGAGGAAGTTGCCCGCGGCGATGACGGCGAAGTAGTAGCCGGTGTGCCCCGTCGGCACGTCGAAGAACGTCGTGAGGATCGTGCCGAATCCGAACGTGATCGCGTTGTACAGGAACGCCTGCCCGATGAACAGCGACAGCCCGAGGACCGCACGGCGCGGATAGCGGCCGAAGACCGTCCTGGCGATCAGACCGAACCCGATGCTCTTGCGCTGCCTGATGGTGATCTCACCGGCCGGCGGCGGCAGCCGCTCGCCCTTCTCCTCCTCGATCCTCCGCTCCACGGACGACACCAGCTCCTCGGCGTCCTCGTCCCGGCCGTGGATCAACTGCCAGCGCGGACTCTCCGGAACGTGCCGGCGCACGAGCAGGATGACCAGCCCGAGGACGACCCCGAGGGCGAAGCTCAGCCGCCAGCCGAGGTTCTGCGGAAAGATGTCGGTGTCCAGCATCACCACGGACAGCAGGGCGCCGCCGATCGCGCCCAGCCAGTAACTGCCGTTGATGATGAGGTCGACCCGGCCCCGGTGGAGGGACGGGATCAGCTCGTCGATCGCCGAGTTGATGGCTGCGTACTCGCCGCCGATGCCGAAACCGGTGAGGAACCGGAAGAGGAAGAACCACCAGGACTCGAACGACAGCGCGGTCATCGCGGTCGCACCCAGGTAGACGACCAGCGTCACCATGAAGAGCTTCTTGCGGCCGTAGCGATCGGTCAGCCAGCCGAAGAACAGCGCCCCCGAGCAGGCTCCCGCCACATAGAGGGCGGCGGCGATACCGGTGACCTGGGCGGCGGTGATGTCGAGGCCGCTGCCCTCCTCGGCGAGACGTCCGGCGACGTTGCCGACGATGGTGACCTCGAGTCCGTCGAGGATCCAGACGGTACCGAGCCCGATCACGATCATCCAGTGCCATCGGGACCACGGCAGACGGTCGAGACGGGCCGGCACGGCTGTGGTCACCGTGCCCGAGGTGGCCGGAACGGAGCCCTCCGGCGACGAGGCGGATGCCATCGTTTCCTGTTCCCTCCTACTTGATTCCCCCACCCTGCCGGGTTCCCACGAACCGTCCGGACATGCCACCCCGGCCAGGCGGCCCGATGTCGTCCAGCTCCCGGGATGAACCCGAAGACCGGTGCCACACCCGCTGGTACGCGCGGCTGAACCGCGGGAGCGCGGAGCGGGGTTACCAGGAGGATCGGTTCGGCCAACAGTGCGGGGGCTGCCGTTCCTGTAGCGCACTGAGCGGCGAACTCGGCACCAGACCGAGCCCCGCGAGGCGCGCGGCGAACCCGGCCCCCACGGAGGCCGTCCGGGTAGGGCAGCGGGCCGCGCCCGCCGTCAGCGGGAGCCGGGCAGGGAGGAAGCGACCGCCCTGGCGTGGTCGGCCGTACGCGCGGCAGCCGCCTCGACGGGGCGGCGGACGGCACGCACCGGGTGCCGGTGGTCGAGTACGTGCCGGGAGCGGTGGGCGAGGGAGGGCTTGCCGTGGGTGTCCGCGGCGGCGATGAGGAGCCCTCCCAGAGCGGAGAGATCGGTCAGGAAGTGGGTGCGCTGCCGCGCGCGTTCCTCCGGGTCCTCCACCGTCCAGAAGGCGTGCGCGGCGAGGGAGGTCGGCACCAGCGCGGCAGCGAGCGCGAGCGCGGCTGTGCGCGGGGCCCGCCCCGTCGCGAGCAGCAGGGCCGCCGCGGCCTGGACGGCGCCGGTGACGCGTACCGCCTGCAGCGGATCCCAGTCGAGGGCCGGGACGCGCTCCCCGACGGCCCGGACGGAGGGTCCGGCGACCTCCGCGACGGCCTCCGGGCGGTACAGGGTGCGCAGTCCGCCGGCGACGAACGGGGCGGCGAGCAGGGGACGGGCGAGTTTTCGTAGAGCTGCCATGTCCCGCTGCTGCCCCGCCGCGGCCCGTCCATCCGCCCGTCGGGCCGGGCTCGGCGCTCATGTGCCGCGAGCCGGAAAGGCCTCAGGATTCACCGTCGACACCGGTGACCGCCGGCGGTCCCAGGGGCACGTCCTTCTCGGGCAGTCCCAGCTCCTCAAGGGTCCCGGCCAGCAGACGGACGGCGTTGTCCTCGGCCGTGGCCCGGTCCGTGGCTTCGACTTCGAGCCGGACGGAGAAGGTGCCGCCGTCGTGGACCGTGAGCAGTTCCACGTCCTCGGTCTCGCTCAGGTCGGTGTGGTGCGAAGCCAGCCTCTTGGCCAGCTCGGAGCGTGCTGCTTCGTCGACGTCCGTCAGGAACGTGCCGGGCACGGTGATGACGTAGGTGGTCACTTGCTGTCTCCTGTCGGCTGGCAAGGGCTGAGTTGTGCGGATGCCCCGGTGTCGTGTTTCAAACGTAGCGGGGGAGAGCCGGAAAAAGCCGGCCCCGGTGCTGCATAGAGCCACCGGTATGGGCCAGGAGCGTGGGTGAGCATGCGGACGAATCGGATGGAGGAATGACGATGAACTGGCGCCATGAGGCCGCCTGTAGGTGGGAAGACCCCGATCTCTTCTTCCCGGTGGGCTCCAGCGGCCCGGCCCTCCTCCAGATCGAGGAAGCCAAAGCGGTGTGCCACCGGTGCCCGGTCAGGGCGAACTGCCTCCAGTGGGCCCTCGAAGGAGGCCAGGACCTCGGTGTGTGCGGCGGCATGAGCGAGGAGGAACGCCGGACCGTCAAGCGGCGGGCGGCTCGGGCCCGCACACGATCGGCAGACTGATGGATCCGTGCCCGGTGGGGAGTGTGGCCGGTGGTACCGGTGGGCAGGAAGGGACCAGGCTTCCGCCCGGATGCCGAGGCGGCCCCCAAGCGGGCCGCCAGTAGGCCGTACAGAGGGATTGAGCATGGCGCGTGGCACGGTGAAGTGGTTCAACTCCGAGAAGGGCTTCGGGTTCATCGCCCAGGACGGGGGCGGTCCGGACGTCTTCGCCCACTACTCCAATATCGCCGGGCAGGGCTACCGGGAGCTGCAGGAGGGTGAGGTCGTCACCTTCGACGTCACGCAGGGGCAGAAGGGCCCGCAGGCGGAGAACATCGCTCGCAGCTGACACGCCCTCACACGTGACGTGAGCCGGCGCCCGCCACCTGGCGGGCGCCGTTGCCGTTACCGCCGCACGCGCGAGAGCGCGGGACACGGGGGCATGGCCGGGCCCCGACCGGGGGTACGTGGCCGGGGCCCCACGACCGTCAGCGTCTGCGGCCCCATCGGTGGGCAGGCCGAGTGCCGCCTATGCCGGCGACGTGCAGCGCGAGTGCGGCGAGACCGATCAGCATGAAGTTGGTCGAGCTCAGGACGTCGTTGGTGGCGATGCCGGCGGCGTTGAGGAAGAACGCGATGAAGAACAGGACTGCGGCGGCGATGCCCAGCATGGACGGGCTCCTTTCGTTCGGTGCTGATCGTGTGCCCCGTGCGGGCCGGGCCATGAGTGGGCGAAGCCTGCTCCTCCCGGCGGATCTCCTCCTGCGGACTCCGCCGGTATCGGCGCGAGGCGCTACGAGCTCCGTGAGGATCGACGTCAGCGGCTGGCGGCCTGGCCTGGGTCCCTCATTGCGGTCCTGACCGGTGCGGCACGATGGCGATCAACTGGGCGGGCAACGGTGGGGGTGGGAACGTGGGGCGCTTTGGCTCGCGAGGCCGGCGCAAGGGCATACCGAACGAGCCGGCGCTACTGTGCGGCGGCTGAGAATCCCGGTGGCAGCGTCGCCGAGATCGACCCGACGTATATCGACGACCCGAACGGCTACGTACCTCCCGAGGCGATCCGCGGCGCGTGGTTGGTGGATGGCAGCGGGAAACTGACAGGTGAGTACCGGGAGAATCCCCTTCACGGGGTACCACAGGACGACTTCGGCAAGCTCACTGATCCTGATCACTGGCTCGGCTGGCTCGGCGATGATCCCGCGACCGCCGTCCGGAAGGGCATCGAAGAGTCCTTGCGCGCCCAGGTGGCGGACGCAGTGGTCGAGTGGGTCAAGATCCTTGAAACGCCCCGCTTTCTCACGGGTGGTCGTCGACGCTCTGAGGACGAAGAGGTCGTGGTGGTCACCCGGGCGGCACTCGCCGCGCCGTTCGCGTTGTCCGTGCGCACCACGCAGCACGGGCGTTCCGTCCTCCTGGGGTGTTCTCCTGGGCGGCGGTGAACCTCTCACTGCCGCAGGCCCGTAAGGATCGGCACTGGTTTGACCTGGGCGTCGGACTGGACTGGGCCGGTGAACGGCTTCAAGGACGGATCTACGAGATGGACGGTGAGGACCGCACCGCCGCCGAGCGGTAGAGCGGTAGAGCGGTAATGCCACTCCGTACCTGCGGTCAGAGCGGATGCATGACGTTGCAAGGGCCCGTGACGCGGAGGAGTCGTCCGACCCTTCAACCGGCGGGCAGATCCGGTGGCGACGGTACCGCCCCGCCGATAGCCTTCCTTCATGATCAAAGGCGGGGACAGAGCGAGACTCGATGGCGATCTCGGGGCGCAAGGCTGGGGCGCCACGCAATCGTGGGTGGAGAGACGACTCGCTGATGGGCAGCGGATAGAAGGCGTCGAGCATCTGCGTGGTGGTTGGACCTCGGAGATGCGCAGGCTCCGCATCGAGGGGCCAGGGGGCCCGGGGCACTTGGTGCTTCGGTCCTTCGTGAAGCCCTTCTACGTCCGGCACGCAGACGGTCTGTTGTCCCGCGAAGCCGAGATCCTGTGTCTGCTGGGGGCGACGGACGTGCCTGCGGCCAGGCTCGTGGACGTGGACGCGACCGCGACGCACTGCGACCACCCGTCCCTGCTGATGTCGCTGTTGCCCGGGGCCGTCCGGTTGGACGACCGAGACGCTGAGCGCCGGGCAGATCTGTTGGCCGAGCAACTGGTGCGCATCCATCGGGTCGAGGTCTCCGCCGACGCGAGGCCGCGGGCTTGGCAAGCCTGGACGTCGCCGGAGCGGGTGACCGTCCCGGAGCACACGGCGCGGCCGGAGCTCTGGCAGCGGGCCGTTGACGTCATCCGGCAGGATCCGCCCGCTCTCCGGCCTTGTTTCCTGCACCGGGACTTCCATCCGGGCAACGTCCTCTTCGAAGGCGAGGGGGACGACGTCCGCATCAGTGGTGTGGTCGACTGGGTGGAGACCTCGTGGGGGCCAGCCGACCTCGATGTGGCCCATTGCTCGACGGCTCTCTCCCTGCTCCACGGTGTTTCTCTGGGGATGACCTTCGCGGACCGGTACGTCGCCGCGGGCGGGCACCTCGCCGAGCAGCGCGCGGCGCACCTGTACTGGCGGGTCATCGACGCTCTGGCCTTCGCCCCGGACGCGGAGAAGGTCGGCGTCCCCTGGCGTGAACTCGGCCGTACGGATCTGACCCCCGGCGTTCTGAGCAGCAGACTCGAGGACTACCTCCACGCTCTGTTCGAGCGCTATGCGTAGATCGCGGAGGTCCGCACGCGGGATGGCACAGGCACACGCACGCGCGGGTGGCTCGCCCCCTACTTCTCGGCGGCCTCCTGGAGGCGGACCGGCGGCTGAACGTCGGGATTGGGGTTGGGCCGAGCCCAGTTCGGCCAGAGCGCGACGGCGGTAGCGACAGCAGCAGCGCCGGCCGCAGTGACGGCCATGCCGTAGCCGGTCCACTCGGCAAGCGCGCCGAAGAGCATGGGGCCAACGCCCTGAAGGACCATCAGTCCCGTGCCCAGCAGCGCGAAGGCCTGTCCGAGCAGTGCGGCCGGCGCGGCGTCACGGAACCGTCCCTGCACACCCAGCATGTAAGCGTTCCCCACGCCGGCCAAGCCGAGCAGCGCAGCACAGACTGCGAATGGTGGCTCGAGCGCGAACCCGGTGAAGGCAATCCCGGCCAGCGCCATGAGGGGCATGACGAGGCGTACACGAACCGCGGGCCGGACCAGACGGCCCATCAGCAGGTCTCCGGCGATCATTCCTACGGGTAGGCAGGCCAGGAGCAGACTCGCCGAAGCGACTGAGAAGCCGCGGGCCCGGGCGTAGGGAATGATCAAGCTCTCCACCCCGGCCATGAACGCCGGAGGCAGCCACTGTGCCAGGAACAAGGGGCGCATCTCGCGCCCCTTCAGCAGCACGTTCATACCGGACCAGCTCTGCTGGACCAACGTGCCAGTCGACCTGCCCTCGGCCGGGAGATCAGTGAGGCCCAGGCGGACGACAAGAGCCGCGAGCAGATGACAGAGGGCTCCGGCCAGCAGTGCACCCGGGATGCCGAGCCATACGACCAGGAGCCCGCCGGCCGCCAGCGCGACCAGTTGGCCTCCGGAGATGGTCAAGCCGACCAGGGACCTGCCGAGCACGTATGCATCACCGTGGAGCGACTGAGCGATGACCTTGCTCGTCGCGCCGCGGAATGCCGGCGTCAGCGCTCCCAGCAGAGCCACAAGAAACAGGCCGGCCCCGACTGGCAGGGGTGCCAGGGCCACCACCGCACCGACGGCGCACTCAAGGCTGTGACCAGCCACGATGAGGAGCCGCGGGCGCAGGCGGTCAGGCAAGGCCCCCAGCAGGGCGCCGCCGATCGCCTGCGGAACGAAAGACAGTCCGTAGCTGAGCGCGGTGAGAAACGCAGACCCCGTCACGTCGTACACCAGGAGCGACAGGGCCACCATGCGAAGTGTTGTGCCCAGCACCGCCGCCAGGTTGGCGCCGAAGAGGAGCCGGAAATCCGAGTTGGCGAAGACTTCGCGATACGTCGCGGGTGCCGTCGTGGTGTCGCTCGGGGTCATGGCACGAAGCCTGCCCCTGAGACGATCTCATGGCTAATCTTTCGCACGGGTGCGAAACGGCGAAGGGCCCGGGCCGGATGTTGAGAATCGAAGTGTCAGCCGAGGACCTCCTGCGAACCAGATTCGCGCTGTCACCGTTGACGGAACTGACCCGCCTGTTCCGTCTCCTGAACGACGGAGCACGATCGACTCCCTCGGCAGCCTGGACCGACCGGCTCACGCCGACCTACCACCACCTCCTACGCGAGACGGACCTACGCGCCGTTCTCTCCCTGGAGTCCCCGCGGGGCGGGGTCAGCTTCATCAACCAACCCCCGAGAGGCATGGAACAGACCTGGGCACAGGACCTCGCATCGATCAAAGCCACGCCCGCGCGGCAAGCGCGGGAAGAGATCGACCACTGGCTGGCCAGCCACCCAGTCCACGACAAACGCACCCGGCAGATCCTCCAGAGCACCGACGCCGTCAACCGCATCGCCAACACCCTCGACGAAGCCTGGAACGCACTGCTGGCCCCAGACTGGCACCACCTCAAAGCCATGTGCGAACACGACGTCGTACACCGCGCCGGCCGCCTGACCCGATTCGGCTGGGCAGCGGCCCTGGACGGCCTCCACGACCGCGTGCACTGGAACAACAGCGCCATCGAGCTGAAAGGCCATCCACCCCGCGACCCGGTGGCACTCGAAGGCAACGGCCTTCTCCTGGTGCCTTCCGTGTTCGTCTGGCCCGGCCTCGTCATACACGTCGACGAACCATGGCCCAAAGCCCTGATCTACCCGGCTCGCGGTGTAGCAGCCCTGGGGCAAACCGCCTCCCATGCCGACGCAACAGCCCTCCACGCCCTCATCGGCGTCCCACGAACGCATCTGTTGAGTGCCCTGGAGCGACCAGCCACGACAACACAGCTCGTCGCCCTGCTCGGTATGACCCTCGGTGCGGCCGGCCGACACTTGGCAGTCCTCCGCGAGGCCGGAATGATCACACGTGCCCGCTCAGGACGATCCGTCCTCTACCGCCGCACTCCGCTGGGCGACTCGCTAGCAGCTGTCGCAGCACCTGCGCCCCGCGGCTGACGAAAGCCCGACGCCCGGCCCCGTACTCCGTCGCCTTTGAGGCGGCGGTCGCCGAGGTTCTTCCAGGTCGTCATGCGGGCGAAGTCGTGCTCGACTCGTGCTCGGACTTGCTTGTGAGTCTTCGTGCGCCGATACGTCGCGACCAGCAGTGCCCGGTCCTCCAGCGGAAGGCGCCGAGGTCGGCCCTTGCGGACTGCGTCCGCACCCCCGCGCCGCAGCACGTTGGCCAGCAACTCGCCGCTGTTGTCGACCAGGGCGACGTCGTGCGTCTTCTCCGGCTCCAACTCAGACCAGGGCCCGTGCGGCGAGCTGGTGCCACGAACAGCTGCTGAGGGGCAGACCGGCCCGGCAAGGCGCCAGCCCGACACTCACGCGACCTCCATCGCGACCAGCCTCTGCTGCTCGAACAGCCTGGGCGTACGTCTCTCGGGGCTGTCGCCATCACCGGATCAGGACGGCTCCGACGCCTTGGCCGCACCAGCCACATCAAGATCATCTCATTCTTGACCAGCGGTTTCCGGGCGGCAAGTAGGTCGCACGTAGAGTGCGGCCATGCAAGAGATTCCCTGGTTCGAGTACGACGAAGACGATCTGAACGTCGCGCAACGCGCGTTCACGGACGTTCTCGCCGAACGTGCTCGCTTCTGGCTGGTCGACCCGGACGACACAGCCGTGGTGCCTCCGGCGCGCGCCTCCGACCGCGAGTTGATCGTCTGGTTGGACGTCGTCGATCCGCAGCGCAACCAGGGAATCCTGACCGTGGGAGCACACTTCAACGGGACCGTCGTCCATGCAGACAAGCTCCACAATCAGCTCGTCTCGCTGCCGGAGGAGGCAACTGAGTTCGCCTTCACGGCCGTCGGTAACCCGGCGGAGCTGGCAGAGCGGACGGCTGCGTGGTTCGAGGCCATCCTTGTGCGCCCGCTGGTCCGCTGCGAATGGCAGCACGTGGGCCAGACGTACGCGGTCCGCTACGAGTTTGCCGATACGGGCCGAGGCCTCGTCGAGAGCTTCAACGACGCCCTCGCACCCCGCCGGCTTCGGAAGCGACTCGCCGCAGAAGGCATCGTCCGAGGCCGCGGGCGGATCAATCGCTCCTACCTGGGCGAACCAGACATGATCGCATCGGTCAGAGGCGACCGCCCAGGTCGGTAGTTAAGGGGGGGCAGCCCATGGAGGTCGTCTCACGTGGCACGTTTCGCGAGCTCCTTGTGGCAGGTCAGGGCGGCGGCCATGGCCAGGCCTCGGCTCTGCCTGTCGTTGCGGACCACGTACGGGATCTTGAGGGCACGAGCAGCCCGTGGCAGGCTCATGCCGCATGATCGATGAATTCGCGAAGGACAACCTGCTCGGAAGACTGCGGCGGGACCGCAAGGCGCTGCTCTGGAAACTCGACGGATTGTCCGAATATGACGCCCGCCGGCCTTTGACAGCGACCGGGACCAACCTCCTCGGCCTGGTCAAACACGTGGCCACCGTCGAGGCCAGGTACTTCGGCGAGGTCTTCGACCGCCCTTCCCCGGAACCGCTGCCCCGGTGGCAGGACCACGACGGCAGCGATCTGTGGGCGACCGAGGACGAGACCCGCGATCAGATCATCGGGTTCTACCGGCGCACGTGGGAACACGCGGACGCGACGATCAACGAGCTTCCCCTCGACGCCCCCGGCCACGTGCCGTGGTGGCCGGAGCCCTATCCGAACACGAACCTGTTCGCCATCATGGTCCATGTCCTCGGCGAGTCCATCCGGCATGCCGGGCACGCCGACATCCTGCGCGAGGGCCTCGACGGCCGGACCGGGGTGCGCGCCGAAAACGAGCAGCAGATCGACGAAGAAGCCCGTGCAGCCTACTGCGCGAAGATCGAGCGGGCCGCCAAATCGGCCGCACCGATCAAGGCTTAGAGGTTGTCCCACGTGACTTGACGCTCGTGTGGCGTGATGCCGGTCGTGGGTGCTGATCTATCGAAGCGTCTGGTTCCTGATGAACTCTGGGAGCTGGCCGCCCCGTTGCTGCCGTCGTTCGCTGCTCGTCCGCAAGGTGGTGGGACCGCTCCGTGTGACGAGCGGGCCGTGTTCACGGCAGTGGTGTACGCGCTGACCAGCGGTTGTGCCTGGCGGCATCTGCCGCCGACGTTCGGCACGTCGCCCGCCACCGCGCATCGCCGCTTCACGGTATGGACCGCTGCCGGCCGGCCTGTGGCGTCGGCTGCACCGGGCGGGCGGTGCTGGTCGAACTCGGGGCCCGGGGCGAGGTGGACTGGACCTCGGCGATCGTCGACGCGGCCTCCGTTCGCGTCAGAAGGGGGGATCGCTGACCGAGCCGAACCCGGTCGATCGCGGCAAGCAGGGCAGCAAGCTGCACGCGCTGTCCGATGCCCAGGGCATCCCGCTCGCCGTCGCCGTGTCCGGCGCGAGCATGCACGACGGCCGCGCCCTCAAACCACTCACGCTGACCACAAAGGGATAGCGGCCGTCCGGGGTCAACGTCATGTCCGTCGCTGCGCAACCCACTACGGTCGGTGGGCGGAGAATGGCTGTGTTGGTCTCCGTGTCCATGAATTCCCCTGCTCACGGTCGACACGGCGCCCCTTCGACCGGCTGGGCAGCGTCGTGGCGTCGGCCGCGGAGGTGCTCGTTGGACAGAGCATGCCCGGGGACGAAGACGGCTGGTGCCGGCCTTCAGCTGAGCCGGCCGACCGGTTCCTGCGGTATATTAGATCTTGAGCTCGCGGCCGTGGACGACGGCTGTGGAGCCTTGCGTTGGTGGTCCAAGGAAAGACACCCCACTTCCCGTGGGGGAATGCAGGTGCAAGGCCTGCCCAGCGCTCGATCAAGGCCCCGGCCTCCTCACGGAGACCGGGGCTCTTTCGCTGTGTGGACTCCGCGACTGCACCGTCGAGACGGCCTCCGGCTACCTGCCACGTTCCCGACATTCACGCTGGGAGCGTGGAAGACGGTGCGGCGCCTCCTGCCACTGACCCCCGACGCTCCGGCCGGCCTGTGCCGGAAACGGTGGGACGTGCGGCCCCGCGGTCCGGGGGACATCTCCGGGGCTCGGTGCGGGTGCGATATCCGGGCATGGCCCGGGTCAGGACCTCGGCGCTCCCGGCCGCCGCAGGGCCACCCGAGCGGTGGGCGCCGGCATCCGCGGACGTCCACCGTGATCTCGGCCGGCGGGGTCTCCCTCGCCAGATCCACGAGGACGGTCAGCAGCACCCATACAGGTGAAGCAGGAGCTCTCTCGCGCTGCGGGGGCGGCCGGGCGTGATGCGCTGGCGAAAATGGGCTCGGGCGCTGCCCCTGTGCCCCAGTGCCCCCGACAGCCGGAGAGCATCGTGAATGACGACGTGGTCCGCATCGTCCCCTGCGAGGACCAGAGCGCGGAGGAAGTCGCGGAGGTCCTGTCTCGGGCAGCAGTGGAGCAGGGCCTCGCGGACGAGGTCTTCGTCGATGGGGAGGAAGTCATCGCTCCGCGCTCCCTCATGACCGGATCGGCCCCCGTGGTGGGAGTCGGGTTCCCCCCGCCGCCTCAGGGGCCGAAGGCCGACGGCTCCTCCACCAGCGGCCAGCTCTATGCGCTGCGAGGGCCGATCGCCCTGGGCTGACGCATCCCGAACAGCTGCCGGCCCAGAAGTACGACCACGACGGTACGGGGCGTGGCCGGGGAACCGGTCGACGGGACCCTCGGGTTCGCGCCGCACCGTCGCGGGC
>NZ_LGDB01000238.1:0-177356 GCF_001279655.1 Streptomyces sp. WM6372
CGGGCGGGGCCGGGAGGGGTCGGGCCGGGCGGGGACATCTCGAACGGATACCCGGAGGGCGGGGGCGGTTACCCGCGCGTCGGGTGGCGCGTTGGCCCGGTATGACCACGCTCGAAACCCCTGGGACAAGAACCGGACGGCGGCGGCGCCCGGCGCAGTCCGGCTACGAAGAATCGGTTCCGCGCCGTGAAGAATCGGTTCAGCAGCGGCAGTCGGACCCGCCGATCTACCATGCGCTGCTGGCCCGCTGGGCCGCCGACGGGCGCACCCTGCCGGGCCGCCGCGATCCGGAGTGGTCCCGGGTCGCCACCTCCCCGATCTGGCCGACCGGCCCGCTCTACGACGGCGGCCAGTAGGGAGCGGCCGGGGGTGAATCGGCGCACTCCCTGTGCGCTCCCCGTGCTGCCTCGCCGGGGCGGGGGCCGGGCTGCACCCTGGGCCCATGACCGACCCGAATCGGCTCTTGGCCGAATACCGGCGCGACGGCTTTGTCGTCGTACCCCCGATGACCCCGCCCGGGATATGGGGTCCCCTGACCGAGGAACTGCCCGCCGTGCTCGCCGAGGAGGGACCGCAGCGGTTCTTCGAGGAGGACGGCACGACCGTGCGCGCCGTCTACGGACTCCACCGCAGGGGCGGTCCCTGGCAGGCGCTGGCCGAGGCGTCGCCGCTGACCGCACTGGCCCGGCTGCTCCTCGGCGAGGACATGTACGTGTACCAGTGGAAGGTCAATCCGAAGGCGGCCCGCCGCGGCGACCGCTGGCAGTGGCACCGGGACTTCGACTTCTGGCGGGCCGCCGACGGGATGCGGCGCCCGGCGGCGCTCACCGCCGCCGTGTTCCTCGACGAGGTCACCGAGGAGAACGGGCCGCTGCGCCTGATCCCGGGCACGCACACCGACCGGCCGGCGGCGCCCGCGCCCGCCGGGGACACCGGGGACACCGGGCCCGCGGAAGGCGGGGAGGGCGACTGGGCCTGGATCACGTCGAGCCGGAACGCCTACGCGCTCCCGGCCCCCTCGACCGAGGAGCTCGCCCGCACCCGGGGCGTGCACGAGGCCACCGGCCCGGCCGGCACGGCGGTCTTCTTCCACGGCAACCTGGTGCACAGCTCGGGCCCGAACCGCTCCACGCGCGCCCGTACCCTCGCCCTGATCAGCTACAACGCGGTGTCCAACGCCCCGCCGGCCGATCACCCCGCCGCGCGCCAGGACCTCTTCGTCAACCACGACGCGAAGCCCCTGCCCGTCGGGGACGACCGGGACTAGGCCGTGTCCCTCGGATCAGGCCTGGCCGCGCCGAACGGTTCGTTCGGTTCGGCGCCGGCCGGGCGTACCTCCCGGACCGGCCCGGGAATCAGCGGGACTCGGGGCCGGCCAGGTGGCGGGCGATGACCATGCGCTGGATCTGGTTGGTGCCCTCGACGATCTGGAGGACCTTCGCCTCGCGCATCAGGCGCTCCACCGGGAAGTCCGCGGTGTAGCCGTAGCCGCCGAGGACCTGGACCGCGTCCGTGGTGACGGCCATGGCGGCGTCCGTGCAGAACAGCTTGGCCATCGCCGCCTGGCGGGAGAACGGCTTGCCGGCGTCGCGCAGCCGCGCCGCCGCCAGGTACAGCGCCCGGCCGGCCTCGATCTTGGTCGCCATGTCGGCGAGCATGAAGCGCAGGCCCTGGAAGTCCGCGATGGGGTGCCCGAACTGCTTGCGGTCCAGGGCGTACGCGAGGGCCTCGTCCAGGGCGGCCTGCGCGACGCCGATGGCGCAGGCGGCGATGCCCAGGCGGCCCGCGTCCAGGGCGGCCAGCGCGATGGTGAAGCCCTGGCCCTCCTCGCCGATGCGGCGGGTGTCCGGGACGCGGACCCCGTCGAAGTGCAGCTGGGCCGTGGGCGAGCCCTTCATGCCCATCTTCTTCTCGGGGACGGCGGCCGTCAGGCCCTCCGCGTCACCGGGCACCAGGAAGGCGGTGATGCCCTTGGGGCCCTCGCCACCGGTGCGCGCGAGGACGGTGTAGAAGTCGGCGACCCCGCCGTGGGTGATCCAGGCCTTGGTGCCGGTGATGATCCAGTCGTCGCCGTCCCGTACGGCCTTCGTGGTCAGCGAGGCGGCGTCGGAGCCGGAGGCGGGCTCGGAGAGGCAGTACGCGCCGAGCAGGCCGCCGCCGAGCATGGCGGGCAGGTGGGCCTTCTGCTGCTCCTCGGTGCCGTATCCGGCCAGGCCGTGGCAGGACAGGGAGTGCACGCTGACGCCGAGCCCGACCGTCAGGCGGGCCGCGGCGAGCTCCTCCAGGACCTGGAGGTAGACCTCGTACGGCTGCTCGCCGCCGCCGTACTCACCGGCGTACGGGAGACCGAGCAGGCCGGCCTCGGACAAGAGGGTGAAGATCGCGCGCGGGAACTTGCCGGCGTCCTCCTCGTCGGCGGCCACGGGGCGGATCTCCCGCTGGGCGATCTCTCGCACGAGCGCGAGAAGATCCCGGGACTCCTCGGTGGGCAGCTGACGGTCCACCGGCTGCGGGGCGCGGTCTGTCATGGCGGCGCTCTCCTCCCTCGTCGGGCACGGCGGCGGCACGTGAGGTGTGGGACGGGCCGCCGGGTCTCGGTGCTTCTCACAGCCGATACTGCCCTCCCGGATCACGGAAGCGGCAGATCAGTGGCTGCGGGCGGCTTGAGTATGCCCGATCAGGGACCTCCCGTCACTGGGGCAAGATCACCGGCCGACTCGAACGCGTCTTCGGGCAGGGGCGGCGGCGGACACTCCGGGACGAACTCCCCGATCACCGTCAGCGTCGCCCGCAGCTGGCGGACGAGGAGGGCCCCGAGCCGGTCCCGGTCGGGCTGCCGCGAGGCGGATTCCGGATGGCCGTCCACCGCGGCGGCCGCCTCAACATCGGCATCCGCGTCGGCATCGGCAGCCAGGGCGCCGATCCACTCCAGCGTGGTTCCCTCGACCCCGGACAGCCAGCCCACGAGCGCGAGCCGGGCGAGCGGCGGGACGGCACGGTGCCCGTACGCGCCTTCGGCGATGGTGGCCACCAGCTCCTCCCGCACCGCGTCGCGGATCGCGAGCACCTCGGCGTCGGAGCCCACTCCCCCGGTGACGATCGTGCGGTAGGCGGCCTGGTGGTGCTCGGCGTAGTGGAGGTAGCCGTCGATGGTGCGGCGCACCCGCTCGGCCTTGGGCAGGTCCGGCTCCCCGGCGGCGCGGGCGACGAGCTCGGCCACCGAGTCCTCGACGATGGCGAGGTAGTAGCCGCGCTTGCTCTTGAAGTAGTAGTAGATCAGCCCCTTGGCGACGCCCGCCTGTTTGGCGATGTCGTCCATGGAGAGCGCGTCGTACGAGGTGTCGGCGAACAACTTGCGCCCGGTCGCTATGAGTTCGGCCCTGCGGACCTGCGAACGCTCGCTCGCACCCCGCTGTTGACTATTATTCAAATTCGGCCCTAGCCTCGAACTGCCACAGGATGCCCGCAGTATGGCAGACCTGCCTCATGCACTTCCCCTGCGCACCGGACGACGTACGGGAGGCACTTCCATGAGTACGAACAGAGCCCTGAACAGCGGCGCGGACCGCGACCCGGACGGCCACGCGGACACTCCCCGCGGGCGCGAAGGCCGGGTCCACTGGCGGAAGTCGGCCGCGGTCGCGGTGCCCGCGGTCCTCGCGGTCGGGGCGATGGCGGTGGTCATGGCGCAGGGCGCGCTCGCCGCGTCGTTCGCCGTCTCGGGGACCGCCTTCCAGGTCTCTTCCTCGAAGCTGAGCAGCAAGGGCCTGGCCTCGTACGTGCAGACGGACCGATCCGTCGACGGCAAGGGGCATCCGGTCGCGCTGCTCGGCATCGGCGAGGCCACGCTCGCCGACATCTGCCAGGCCGCCGAGGTGGACACCCCGCTGGGCAAGGTGGTCTTCAAGCTGACCGCGGGCGGTCCGGCCGGGGAGGTCACCGCGAGCGACCTCGTCATCGACGGCGAGGACCTCGACGGCGACGCTACGTTCGGCACGGCGCAGATCGGCCGCGACGCCTCGACCCTCGACCAGGTGGAGGGGGTCAAGGGGGAGCCGGGGAAGTTCGGCCTCCAGGCCGGGAACATCGAGGTCATCGGGGTGAAATCGCACGCCTGGTCCGCGACCGGCGGGAACTTCCGCCTCAAGGGCATGCGGGTGAGCGTCGGCCTGGACGGCGCGAAGTGCTTCTGAGCCGCCTCCGGCTCCCGTCCCCGCTCCCACTCCGGATCCGGCTCCCACTCCGGCTCCGACTCCCGCTGCCACGGCAGCGGAAGCGGCTGCGCGCCTGGCGCCGGACCCGGCCGTTCTGGGGCGGGCTGCTGGTCGTCCTGGGCGGGGCCGAGCTGCTGCTGGTCCCGCTCTCCCCGCTGACCGTGCTGGTGAGTCTCGGCCTCGGCGGGATCGCGGCGATCGGGATCGGCGCCGCACTCGTGGTGGCGGGCCTGTTCCTGTGGTTCCTGCCGCAGACCCGGGCGTACGTCTCCGTCCACGCCCTGCTGCTGTCGGTGCTGTCGTTCCTGGCGACCAACCTGGGCGGCTTCCTGATCGGCATGCTGCTCGGGATCGCCGGGAGCGCGCTGGCCTTCGGGTGGACGCCGCTCGCGGACGAAGCCGCGGAGCAAGCCTCGGACGAAGCGCCGTCGTACGCGCACCGGCCGGGCGGCAGCGGTCCGCGGGCGCTCGCCGCTCTGCTGCCGGTGCTGCTGGCGGCCGCGCTGGCTGTGGGAGCCCCGCCGGCCAGGGCGGCGGCGCCGTCCCACGGGCCGCCGACGGCCCCCCGGACTCCCCCGACGGTCACCACGTCGCTCTTCGCCCCGCAGGGCTTCGCCTTCGCGGGCGTCACCGAGATCGCGACGGCCGACGGGCCGCTGAGGGTGCTGGTGCTGAAGATGGGTGCGGCCTCACTCGCCGACTACCGGCTGCGCACCCGCGACGGCCGCGAGGAGTACGGGCTCGCCGCCGCGTCCCTTGAGCTGCGGGGGAATGTGACCTTGTACCTGACGAAGTTCAGCGGCTGCATCGAAGGGCTGCTGTGCGTCACGTTCAGCCCGGACGGACTCCCCGCTCCCCCGGTGATCCCGCCGTTCGTCTTCATGACCCGGGTCAGCGCGGAACAGGCGCTGGTCACCTCGGACCTGATCGTCACGGACGGCCTGCGGCTGGAGGCCTCGTAAGCGTGGCCCCGAGGGTCAGAGCCAGCCGACCTGCGTGACGAACATGGCGACGACGACCACCAGCGTCCAGCCGAGCACGTGCTCCAGCCACTTGGAGTGGTCCTTGGGGCCGCCGGTCCGGACGAGGTTGCGGGCGCGGGCGGTGAGGGAGGCGCTGTATGCGGTCATACCGTCCAATGTGACAGCGTTCGCGGCTTTCGCGGTAGAGACGAGCGTCACGCGTGGCACACCTCACGCCCGCCCCGGCACGCCACCGGGCCCCGGCCGGCTCGCGGTCGGGGCCCGGTGCGTACGCGGGTCAGGTCGCGCGGTTGCGGCCCGCCATGCCCGCCATGGCGAGGGCGAGCAGCAGCGCGACGGCGCCGGCGATGACGTTGCTGAGCACGCTGCGGGTCGTGCTGACGTCACCGGCGATGACCCAGGGAGCCACGATCGTCCAGGCTCCGATGGCGACCGCCGTCCAGGCCATCGCGTGGGTGCGCTCGTAAGCGGAGCCGAGTCCGCCCATGCACAGGCAGTACGCCACGCCGGCGATCAGGTTGTTGATCGCCAGCGAGCTGAGTCCGCTGAACCCGGCGATCCAGGGCGAGGCCGCCAGGTACAGGCCCGTGATGAGAGCCAGTGCCTCCACGGCCTGCGCGGCGGGGGTGCTGGTGACCCGCTCGAACCGGGAGCGCATCTCGGCGAGGTCGGGGTGGTGTTCGATGCTGTGGGTGGTCATGGCGGGCCGCCTCCTGTAGAAGCCTTTATGTGCCCTTTACGACCTTATGTTCCGCTTATCTACGCTCGCGGTCAACGGGCACTTACGGCACTCCGATCACAGCACCCCCACCGTCCGCAGGGCCGCGATCTGGGCGGGACTCGGGCGGGCCGGGGCGTACAGGTAGCAGACGCCACCGGAGCCGGACGCCACCTTTCCGGCGGAATTGGTGCGCTTCGTCCGCAACCAGACGTTCTCCCATTCCCGGCGCCCGTACACCCGGCGGACGGCCGTGTTGTCGGGCGAGTTCGGGTCGTTGGCCACCACGTCCCCGCCGGCGGTGAAGCCGACGACGGTCATCAGGTGGCCCGCGGTGCCGTAGCCCGCTCCGGTGAGCTCCTCCGCGCGGAAGGACTGCGAGGTGATCACCGGGATGCCGGACCGGACCAGGACCTCCAGGTCGGCGAGGGAGCGGAGCCGGGTGACGACCCCGGCGAGATCGGTGTAGGTGGCGGCGTACGCGGCGTTGAAGGGCCAGTTGCCGCACCCCTTGTACGCGTTGTCGTACGTGGACCGGGCCGCGTGGCAGACCTGCGGGTCGGGGTAGCGGGAATCGACCCAGGCCAGGTCCCCGGCGACGGGCTTGCGGCCCCAGTACTCGATGATCATCTGGGAGGAGGTGGGGCTGCACCAGGCCTCGCCGCCGTTGTCGTACTGGGGGTAGTGGCCCTTGTGGACCTCCTGCGAGTAGCGGGGGACCTTCAGCTCGTGGGCCCGGCCCGAGGGGGCGGAGGCGGGGACGGTGAACCGGTCCGGGACGTCGGAGACCATGGCTCCGGCCAGCCACACCGTCGGGCCCTGGGCGGCGCCGGGCTTGCGGTGGAGGGTCAGGCGCAGCTGCCAGTCCGCGATCCGTACGCCGTTCGCCCGCGCGGGGGCGTCGACGGCCAGGGTGTCGGTCCACACGGTGGTGCTGCCGTCGGTCTGGCCGTCCACGGAGGTGCGGCGGATGTCGCCGTCGCCGGAGGCCCAGCGGCCCATCACGTACCAGGGGGTGGCCGTGCCGCTGCCGTACGTGGCGCGCAGTTCGATCTGGATCCAGGTGCCCGCCGGGGTGTGGGCGTTCCAGGAGACGATCGCCTCGGTGCCGGGCACGCCGGAGCGGTGCACCGGGGAGGTCCAGACCGCGTACTCCCAGGTGGCCTTCTTCGCGGTGTGCGGGTCGCTGTACTCGGTGCGGCCTGCCGGGGTGTCGATCACCAGGCCGGGGCGGGCGCCGGCGAGGGCGGCGGTGCCCTGGTGGGTGCCGGCCCGCCAGTGCGCGTACGCGTACCAGAACCGGTTGTCCACGGTCTTGGCGGCGGCCGCGGCCGCGACTGCGGCTGCGGCCGCCGCCTCTGCTTCCGCTTCCGCCTCGGCGGGACCGGTGTCGCCACCGGCACCGGCCGGGGGCGTCGGGCCGGCGGCCGAGGCCCGGCCGCCCGGGACGGTGGCCGCCGCGGCCGCGGCGAGCGCGACGGCCAGCAGGGCACGGCGTGGTGTGGGTGCGGTCATCGGCGTGGCCCCCAAGGGTCGGTGCGGTTGGGTCGGCTCCCCCACCCTTCCAGTTCCCGCCCGCCGGGCGGCGAAGCCAGGGCCCCGTGTCGGGGTGACGCGGGACCGGGGCGGGCGGGGGTCCTACTCTGGCCGGGTGGAGCCTCAGCAGTCACTTCAGTCACTTGCGCGCGAACTCGTCGCACTGCCCCCGTCGCTGGGCCCGGTCCGGCTGATCGCCGTCGACGGGCACGCCGGATCCGGGAAGAGCACCTTCGCCGGGCGGCTCGCCGAGGCGCTGGGCGGGGCGCCCGTGCTGCACCTGGACGACGTGGCCACCCACGAGGAGCTCTTCGAGTGGCCGGAGCGGCTGCGCGCGCAGGTGCTGGAGCCGCTCGCCGCCGGCCGGCCGGCCCACTGGGCCCCGTACGACTGGGTGGAGCGCCGGTTCGGCCCCGAGCGGGTGCTGGAGCCGGTTCCGGTTCTGCTGATCGAGGGGGTCGGGGCCGGACGGCGGGCGCTGCGCCCGTATCTGGCGCGGCTGCTGTGGATGGAGACCCCGCGCGCGCAGTCCTGGGGGCGCGGGCGAAATCGGGACGGGCGTGAACTTTCCGACTTCTGGGACGGATGGGAGCGCGCGGAGCTCGCGCACTTCGCGGATGATCCTTCGCGCCCCTTCGCGGACACTTTGGTACGCCAGAGCGGTACGGGGTACGAGTGGACTTCCGGGGCGGATGCGACCGCCGGAAGGGCCTCTTCCGTTACGGAAGGTGACGAATTCCCCCGGGCCTGAGCGGCTCCGGAAGGCCGCCCGCGCGGGCCCGCACCGACGTGCTTGACCTGGGCCCCGCACCGGCCTTACGTTCTGAATGCGCGGTCTTTCCAGGCCGCAGCGGACGCGAAGCCCCCGATTGTTCCCCCGTGATCGGGGGCTTCGTTCTGCCCCGGGCCGGGTTCCCACCGGCTCCGCGCGGGCCCGGCCTCCCCGAAATCTTCACCCTGAGTCACCTCGTGCGCCTCTGGTGCGCCTCCGACCGGTGCTCGCCGCACCCTACGTATGGTGCTTGGCCGCAGGTACGATGCATCCCTGATTTCATCGGCGCAGTGGACAACTCGCGGGCGCGACGCGGGGGTTGCTGTGCACCACGGGGGCAGGCTTGTGGGGGATGTGATGGATTTCGGCACGCCGGGCACGCACGCCCCGGCCGAACTCGCCTGGCTGCGCGGGGTGGACGCCTGCACCATGGGCGCCTATCCGCAGGCCGAGGAGGAGTTCCGGGCGGCCGTACGACTGGATCCCTCGATGGCCGACGCATGGCTGGGCCTGCACGCGCTCCGGGTGGACACCACGAACGCCTTATTGCGCATGTACGCCCACCGCGACCGCTTCGGCGAGCAGCGGGCCCGCCACCGGCGGACCCTGAACTCCTGGTACTGGCTGGGCTGGTGGGTACAGCCGGTGCTGGAGAGCCGGCGGGACCTCCTGCTGGCCCACGCCTCGCACTGGCTGGACGGCCGGCACGTCCCCGAGCTGGACCAGGCGCTGGCCGCGCTGCCGCCGGTGGACGCCGATGTGCAGGTTCGGTTCCTGCACGCCTGCCGGGCCTACCTGGTCAAGGACTGGGAGCAGCTGGTGCGGCACACCGAGCCGCTGGTGGACGATCCGCTGCTGGGGATCGAGGCGGGCCTGTTCGGCGGGATGGCCCGGGTCCGTCTGGAGATGTACGGGCAGGCCGAGCCGATGCTGTCGGCGGCGCTGATGCGCTGCCGCAGCGAGCAGCCGCAGCGCAAGGAGCTGCGGTACTGGCTGGCGCGGGCGCACGAGGGGACCGGGCGCAGCGCGGCGGCGCTGCCGCTGTACCGGGCGGTGCACCGGGTGGACCCGGCGTTCATGGACACGGCCGCCCGGCTGACGGCGATCGAGGACAGCGACTACGTCGACGGGGCCGACGGATACGCCGGATACGCCGCGTCCGGCTACGAGGGGTACGCGGGCCACGATCTCTCGCCGGTCGGCGGGGACTTCGCGGCCGTGGCCCTCGGCGGCGGCCCCGTCCAGGACATCGCGGCGGACGGACAGGCGGAGCCGGACCCACTGGTCTCGCCGGATCCGGATCCGCGGTTCGGGGCTCCGGGGGGCACGGGCACGGGCCGGGTGGAGGGCGTGCGCCGCAAGGTGGCGGTCCCGCCGCAGACCGCGCCCGGGGGGCTGCCGGCCGGGCCGGCCGATCCGGCGCTGCTCGCCGAGGCGCTGGCGGAGCTGGAGCGGATGGTGGGCCTGGAGCCGGTGAAGCGGCAGGTGAAGGCCCTCTCGGCGCAGCTGCACATGGCCCGGCTGCGCGCCGGGCAGGGGCTGCCGGTACAGCCGCCGAAGCGGCATTTCGTCTTCTCCGGGCCGTCGGGCACGGGCAAGACGACGGTGGCGCGGATCCTGGGCCGGGTGTTCTACGCGCTCGGGCTGCTGGGCGGGGACCATCTGGTGGAGGCCCAGCGAGCGGACCTGGTCGGCGAGTTCCTCGGGCAGACCGCCGTGAAGGCGAACGAGCTGATCGACTCCGCGATCGGCGGGGTGCTGTTCGTGGACGAGGCGTACAGCCTCTCCAACACCGGCTACAGCAAGGGCGACGCGTACGGGGACGAGGCGCTCCAGGTGCTGCTGAAGCGGGCGGAGGACAACCGGGACCACCTGGTGGTGATCCTGGCCGGCTATCCGGCCGGGATGGACCGGCTGCTGGCCGCCAATCCGGGGCTGTCCTCGCGGTTCACGACCCGGGTGGACTTCCCCAGCTACCGGCCGCTGGAACTGACCGCGATCGGCGGGGTGCTGGCGGACGCGAACGGGGACTGCTGGGACGCGGAGGCCCTGGAGGAGCTGCGCAGCATCAGCGGGCACGTGGTGGAGCAGGGCTGGATCGACGAGCTGGGCAACGGCCGCTTCCTGCGCACCCTGTACGAGAAGAGCTGCGCGTACCGGGATCTGCGGCTGGCGGGCTTCCCGGGCGAGCCCTCCCGGGAGGACCTGGCGACGCTGCGGCTGCCGGACCTGATGCAGGCGTACGGGGAGGTCCTGTCGGGCCGCGGCCCGCAGGACCGCGACCGGCCGGAGCCGCCGCCGCTGTAGCGGGGGCGGCTCCGGCCCCCGCCACGGCGGCGCCTCACACTCCGGCGGTGCTGGCCTGCCGGGGGCCCGGGCGGCGGGCCGGGACGCGGTGCGCGGGGTCGCGCACCTCGCCGACCAGCATCTCCAGGACGTCCTCCAGGGCGACCAGCCCCAGCACCCGGCCGGCCGGGTCGGCGACCTGGGCCAGATGGGTGGCGTCCCGGCGCATGACGCTGAGCGCGTCGTCCAGCGGGAGGGTGGCGGACAGGGTGGTCATCCGCCGCCAGACCCGCTGGGGCACGGCGCGCTCCCGTTCCTCCAGGTCCAGTACGTCCTTGACGTGGACGTAGCCCATGAAGGCGCCGTTCTCGGAGCGGACCGGGAACCGGGAGTAGCCGGTGCGGACGGTCAGCTGCTCGATCTGGCGCGGGGTCGCCGAGGGGCCGACCGTGACGAGCCGTTCCCGCGGGAGCAGGACGTCGGTGACCGGGCGGCTGCCCAGTTCCAGGGCGTCCTCCAGGCGCTCCTGCTCGCCCGGCTCCAGGAGCCCGGCCTGCCGGGAGTCCTCGACGAGCCGGCCGAGCTGGGCGCTGGTGTAGACGGCTTCGACCTCGTCCTTGGGCTCCACCTTGAACAGGCGCAGGACCAGGTGCGCGCAGGAGCCGAGCGCGCTGGTGACGGGTCCGCACAGCCGGGCGAAGGCCACCAGGCCCGGGCTGAACCAGAGGGCGGTCTTCTCCGGCGCGGCCATGGCGAGGTTCTTGGGCACCATCTCGCCGATGACCAGGTGCAGGAAGACGACGGCGGCGAGCGCCACCGCGTAGCCCAGCGGGTGGATCATGCCCTGCGGGACGTGCGCCGCGTGGAAGAGCGGCTCCAGCAGGCGGGCCACCGTCGGCTCGGCGACCGCGCCGAGGGTCAGGGAGCAGACGGTGATGCCGAACTGGGCCGCCGCCATCATCCGCGGCAGGTTCTCCAGTCCGTACAGCACCTGGCGGGCCCGCTTGGACTCCTTGGCCAGCGGCTCGATCTGGCTGCGCCGTACGGAGACGAGCGCGAACTCGGCGCCGACGAAGAAACCATTGGCCAGGACCAGGAGCAGGGCGAAGAGCAGTTGGAGGGCGTTCATCGGCCGGCGCCTTCCAGCTGGGCCGACTGGGCCGGCTGCGGCGAGCGGGCGTCCGGGGAGGCCTGCCGGCCGGGTCCGGTGCGTACGGAGCCGGTGTCGATCAGGACGGTGGCGCGGGCGGCCTCGGGGCCGGTCCCGTGCCCGGCGGCGGGGACGCTGCCCAGCCTGACCAGCCTGACGCGTTCGGCGCGGTTGCGGCCGACCTGGCGGACGGACAGCTTCCAGCCGGGCAGTTCGGCACGGTCCCCGGGGGCGGGGATCCGGCCCAGCAGGTCCGCGACGAGGCCGGCGACGGTCTCGTACGGGCCTTCGGGCACCTCCAGGCCTATCCGGCGCAGGGTCTGCACCCGGCAGCTGCCGTCGGCCTCCCAGGAGGGACGGCCGTCCTCGGCGGGCACGGCGGCCAGTTCCGGGCTCTCGTCCTCGGCGAGGTCGTGCTCGTCGCGGACCTCGCCGACGAGCTCCTCCACGATGTCCTCCAGGGTGACCACCCCGGCGGTGCCGCCGTACTCGTCGACGACGACGGCCATGGGCTGCTCGCTGCGCAGCCGCTCCAGCAGCGGCTGCACCGGCAGGGAGCCGGGCACCAGCAGCGGGGCGACGCAGATGCGGCTCACGGTGGTGCGGGCGCGCTCGGACTCGGGCACGGCGAGGGCGTCCTTGAGGTGGACGACCCCGGTGACCTCGTCGATGCGCTCCCGGTAGACCGGGAACCGGGACAGCCCGGTGGCGCGGGTCAGGTTCAGCACGTCGGCCGCGGTGGCCGTGTGCTGGAGGGCGCTGACCTTCACCCGGGGGGTCATGACGTGCTGGGCCGTGAGCTCGCCCAGCGAGAGGGTCCGTACGAAGAGGTCGGCGGTGTCCTGTTCGAGGGCACCGGCCTGGGCCGAATGGCGGACCAGGGAGACCAGTTCACCGGGGGTGCGGGCGGAGGCCATCTCCTCGGCCGGCTCCACGCCGAGCGCCCGTACGAGACGGTTGGCGACGGCGTTGAGGCCGGCGATGACCGGCCGGAAGGCACGGGAGAAGACCTGCTGCGGGCCGGCCACGAAACGGGCCACCTGCAGCGGCCGGGAGACGGCCCAGTTCTTCGGGACGAGCTCGCCGACGACCATCTGGACGGCGGAGGCGAGCAGCATGCCGATGAAGACGGCGACGCCGGAGACGGCTCCCGCGGGCAGGCCGGTGGCCGCGAGCGGCCCGGCCAGCAGTCCGGCGAGGGCCGGTTCGGCGAGCATGCCGACCACGAGGGAGGTGATGGTGATGCCGAGCTGGGTGCCGGAGAGCTGGAAGGACAGCTCCCGCAGGGCTTCGACCACCGTGCGGGCACGGCGGTCGCCGTCGGCTGCGGCGCGTTCGGCCTCGGGACGTTCCACGGTGACGAGGCCGAACTCGGCCGCCACGAAGAAGCCGTTGGCGAGGATCAGGGCGAATGCCGCCACGAGCAGGAGTAGCGGGATGGTCATGCCGCCGCCTCCGTGGGGAGGGCGGCGCGGGTACTACCGGACGATCCGTCCATTGCTGGAGGGAGTCACTCCTCAAGTCGCAGGTGCCCGCGGGCCTCGGGGTCCCGGGGCCGGTGGGAGGGCGTAGGGGTGCGCCCCGCCACCAGGGTAGTCACTGAGATCGCCGCCGCAATGGGACGCAGCCGTCGGCTGTGGCTCCGGTGCTTCGTCCGAGAGCCGCTCAAGGCCCGTTCGAGGCGCGTTCGAGGCCCGTTCCACGGCTGTTCGCCGCTTGTTCGGGCTCCGCTGTCCGGGGTGCGCCGTTCGGACGCACGTGCGGCGGGCGGGGTCAGTGGTGGTGCGGCCCGGTTCCCCGGGCCTCGGCGAGCGCGCGCAGCGCGCGGGCGTCGCCGATGGCCTGCTGCTTGGCCACGCCGGGCTGGATGCCGAGCGCGGGCAGGCTCGTACCGTCGCTGAGGTCCAGGAACACCCACGGGTCGCCCGGGCGGAGGTTGACGCGCAGGATCTGCGCCCACTCCAGGCGGCGGGTGTTGGTCAGGTTCACGACGGTGACGCCCGCCTCGTCCGCGACCACCTTGGGGCGGCTGAGCAGGACGAGGACGGACGACAGCAGGACGGCGGTGAAGATGAAGCTGATCCGCTCCCCCGGGCCGAGGTTCTCCAGCAGGAGGGCGATCGCCGTGATGGTGGCGAACATGGCGAGCCCGACGCCCAGCAGGACGGCCCTGGTACGGGTCGGCCGGAAGGTGACCGGCAGGGCGGGCAGTGCGGGCTGGGCGGCGGACTCGGCCATGATGCGGGAGATGCCTTCGGGAGGGGGCGTACGGATCGTGGGGGCGTACGGGTCAGAGACGGCAGGCGTGGATCGAGGTGGTGAGGATCGCGCGCGCGCCGAGCTCGTACAGGTCGTCCATGATCCGCTGCGCCTCCTTGGCCGGGACCATCGCGCGGACGGCGACCCAGCCCTCGTTGTGCAGCGGGGAGATGGTCGGCGACTCCAGGCCCGGGGTGAGGGCGACGGCCCGCTCCAGGTGCTCGGCGCGGCAGTCGTAGTCCATCATCACGTAGCTGCGGGCCACGAGGACGCCCTGGAGGCGCCGCAGGAACTGCTGGGCCTGCGGGTTCTCGGCGTCGGCGCCGTTGCGGCGGATGACCACGGCCTCGGAGGTGAGGATCGGCTCGCCGATGACCTCCAGGCCGGCGTTGCGCAGGCTGGTGCCGGTCTCGACGACGTCCGCGATGACCTGGGCGACGCCGAGCTGGATGGCGGTCTCGACCGCGCCGTCCAGGTGCACGACGGAGGCGTCGATGCCCTGCTCGGCGAGGTGCTTGGCGACGATTCCCTCGTACGAGGTCGCGATCGTCATCCCCGTGAAGTCCTCGGGGCCCTTCGCGGTGCCGGGCTTGGTGGCGTAGCGGAAGGTGGAGCGGCCGAAGTTCAGCGGGAGGATCTCCTCCGCGCTGGCACCGGAGTCGAGCAGCAGGTCACGGCCGGTGATGCCGATGTCGAGCTTGCCCGAGGCGACGTAGATCGCGATGTCCTTCGGACGGAGGTAGAAGAACTCCACGCCGTTCTCGGGGTCGAGGACGACGAGCTCCTTGGACTCCTTGCGCTGGCGGTAGCCGGCCTCATGGAGCATCGCCGACGCCGCTCCGGAGAGTGAACCCTTGTTGGGGACGGCGATGCGCAGCATGGGGCTTCCTTCAGTGCGTGATTGCGAAACGTGTGGATGAGCGGCGGGCGGGGGACCCGCGGGACGGGCTGCGGCCTAGAGGTGCGCGTAGACGTCGTCGAGGGAGATCCCGCGCGCGACCATCATCACCTGGACGTGGTACAGCAGCTGGGAGATCTCCTCGGCGGCGGCTTCCTTGCCCTCGTACTCGGCGGCCATCCAGACCTCGGCGGCCTCCTCGACGATCTTCTTGCCGATCGCATGGACGCCCTTGCCGACGAGCTCGGCGGTGCGGGAGGAGCCGGGGTCGCCGGTGGCGGCCTTGAGCTGAAGCTCGCTGAAGAGCTCTTCGAAACTCTTGGAGGGTGTGTTCGCCATGATGGTCCTCAGAATACGGGGTCCCCCGCCACCACTCAGTGCCAGGGTTCGCTGACGGACCGCAGGGTCACAGCGGTCGAGACGGCGGCGATGACCGCTTCGTGTCCCTTGTCCTCGTTCGACCCCTCGAGCCCGGCGCGGTCCAGCGCCTGCTCGTCGTTGTCGCAGGTCAGTACGCCGAAGCCGACGGGGACTCCGGTGTCGATCGACACCTGCACCAGGCCTTGGGTGACGCCCTGGCAGACGTATTCGAAGTGCGGGGTGCCGCCGCGGATGACGACTCCGAGGGCGACGATGGCATTGTAGCCGCGGCCGGCCAGCACCTTCGCCGCGACCGGGAGCTCGAAGCTGCCCGGGACGCGGAGCAGGGTGGGCTCGTCGATGCCCAGTTCGTGCAGGGCGCGCAGGGCGCCGTCGACGAGGCCGTCCATGACCTTCTCGTGCCACTGGGCCGCGATGACGGCGACCCGGAGGTCTCCGCAGTTCCTGACACTCAGTTCGGGTGCGCCCTTGCCGCTCACAGCTGTGCTCCTCGGTTCTTCGTGGTTCGTCGTGGTTCGTGGTGGTTCGTGGTGTGTGGTGCGTGCTGCTGGTGCTGCGTACGTGCTTACTGGTTGCCGCAGGCGGACGTGGTCACGCCCTGGTCCAGCCAGGGCAGGTCGTGGCCCATCCGGTCCCGCTTCGTGCGCAGGTACCGCAGATTGTGCTCGCCCGCCTCCGTGGGCATGGCCACCCGGTCGTTGACCGCGATGCCGTGCCGTACGAGGGCCGCGGACTTGTCGGGGTTGTTGGTCAGCAGCCGGACGCTCTTGACGCCGAGGTCGGCGAGGATCTGCGCGCCGGCGCCGTAGTCGCGGGCGTCGGCCGGCAGGCCGAGTTCCAGGTTGGCGTCCAGGGTGTCGCGGCCGCGCTCCTGGAGCTCGTACGCGCGCAGCTTGGACACCAGTCCGATGCCGCGGCCCTCGTGGCCGCGCAGGTAGACGACCACGCCGCGGCCCTCGTCCTTGATGCGGGCCATGGAGGCGTGCAGCTGGGGGCCGCAGTCGCAGCGCAGGGAGTGGAAGATGTCTCCGGTCAGGCACTCGGAGTGGACTCTGACCACGACGTCCTGGCCGTCGCCGATCTCGCCGTGGACGAGGGCCACGTGCTCGACGCCGTCGGCGGTGGAGCGGTAGCCGTACGCCGTGAAGTCGCCGTGGGCGGTCGGCAGGGCGACCGTCGCCTCGCGGCGCACGGTCGGCTCGGCGGAGCGGCGGTAGGCGATCAGGTCCTCGATGGAGATGATCGTCAGGCCGTGCTTGCGGGCGAACGGGATCAGCTCGGGCAGGCGCAGCATGACGCCGTCCTCGCCGGCGATCTCCACGATCGCGCCGACGGGGCGCAGGCCCGCGAGGCGGGCGAGGTCGACGGCGGCCTCGGTGTGGCCGTTGCGGACCAGGACGCCGCCGGGCTTGGCGCGCAGCGGGAAGACGTGGCCGGGGCGCACGAAGTCCGAGGGCTCGGAGACGCCGTCCGCGAGCATCCGCAGGGTGGTGGAGCGGTCCGCGGCCGAGATGCCGGTGGTGACGCCGTGGGCGGCACTGGCGTCGACGGAGACGGTGAAGGCGGTCTGCATCGACTCGGTGTTCTTCTGGACCATCTGGGGCAGCTCCAGCCGCTCCAGCTCGGGGCCCTCCATCGGGGCGCAGATCAGGCCCCGGCACTCGCTCATCATGAACGCGACGATCTCGGGGGTCGCCTTCTCGGCGGCGATGACGAGGTCGCCCTCGTTCTCGCGGTCCTCGTCGTCGACGACGACCACCGGCCGGCCGGCCGCGATGTCGCGGATGGCCTGCTCGACGGGGTCGAGCCGGAAGACGGCGTCGAGGACGGCGTCGATGTCGGGCACGGGCTTGAGGGTGGTCATGCCGTTGCTCCTTCCAGGGCCGGGGCGGGGGTGGTGCGCGAACGCTGGTACCAGTCGTGGGCGCCCCACAGGACGAGCGCGAAGTAGACGACGTAGACGAGGCCGGAGAAGGCCAGTCCGTTGGTGAAGGCGAGCGGGACGCCGACCAGGTCGACGAGGAGCCAGGCGAACCAGAACTCGACCAGGCCGCGGGCCTGGGCGACCATCGCGACGATCGTGCCGACGAAGATGTAGGCGTCGGCCCACGGGCTCCACGACAGGTTCGGGAAGAGCGTGAACAGGCCGCCGACGGCCAGGGTGCCGAGGGCCGCCCCGCCGAGGAGCAGTCCGCGCTCCGTCCAGGTGGCGGTGCGCACCGCGAGGGTGCCGTCCTGGGCCTTCTGGCGGCCGCGCTGCCAGGCGCGCCAGCCCCAGGCGGCCACGCCGATGACGAGGAGCTGCTTGCCGACGCCGCCGGCGAGGTGGGCGGAGGCGTAGGCGGCTATGAGGATCAGGCCGGACAGGAGCTGGGCGGGCCAGGTCCATATGGAGCGCCGCCAGCCGAGGGCGAGGGCGGCCAGGCCCATCAGGTTGCCGATCATGTCGGACCAGATGACCTTCTGGCCGAAGACCGCGAAGGCCTCCGCGTTGAGCCAGGTCAGGGCGGTCACTGCTGGTCCTCCTTGGCGGTCAGCGGGTCCACTCCGGCGGCGAGCAGGCGCTCGACGTACTTCGCGAGCACGTCGACCTCCAGGTTGACCGGGTCGCCGGCCTGCTTGAGGCCGAGGGTGGTCAGCGCGAGGGTGGTGGGGATGAGGCTGATGGTGAACCAGTCCGCGGCGGCCTCGACCACGGTGAGGCTGACGCCGTCCACCGTGATGGAGCCCTTCTCCACGACGTACCGGGACAGGTTCCGCGGGAGCGAGACCTTGACGATCTCCCAGTGTTCGGAGGGCGTCCTGGACAGGATCTCGCCGGTGCCGTCCACGTGCCCCTGGACCAGGTGTCCGCCGAGCCGTCCGCCCAGCGCCATCGGGCGCTCCAGGTTGACCCGGGAGCCCGCGCGGAGGGCGCCGAGGCTGGAGCGGTTCAGGGTCTCCTGCATGACGTCGGCGGTGAACTCGCCGTCGCCGGTCTCCACGACGGTCAGGCAGACGCCGTTGACGGCGATGGAGTCGCCGTGCTTGGCGCCGTCGGTGACGACGGGGCCGCGCAGGCGGAAGCGGGAGGCCTCCGAGAGCTGCTCGACGGCGGTGACCTCGCCCAGTTCTTCGACGATTCCGGTGAACACTCAGTGCTCCTTGGGGGCGGTGGGGGTGGGGACGGCTTCGGGTACGGGTACGGCGGTGATGCGCAGATCGGTGCCGACGCGGACGGCCTCGGTGATGTCGAGGCGCACCGCGCGGGAGATGTTGGTGATGCCGGCGTCGGCGAGGGCGGCGGGGCCGGAGCCGAGGAGGGCCGGGGCGAGGTAGCCGACGACGCGGTCGACGGCTCCGGCTTCGAGGAAGGCGCCCGCGAGCGTGGGGCCGCCTTCCAGGAAGACGGAGCGCACGCCGCGGGCGTACAGCCGGCCGAGCAGGTCGTGGACGGCGATGCGGCCGTCGTGCAGGGGGAGCCGGAGCAGGTCGACGCCCGGCAGGTGGCGGGTGTCGGCGTCCTCGCCGACGACGAGCAGCGTGGGTGCGGCGTCGTCGAGGATGCGGGCGGTCGCCGGCAGGCCGGCGCGGGTGTCGAGGGCGACGCGCAGGGGCTGGGTGGCCCCTTCGATGCCGCGTACGGCCAGGTGCGGGTCGTCGGTGCGCAGGGTGCCGCCGCCCACGAGGACGGCGTCGGCCTCGGCGCGCAGCCGGTGGACGTCGGCGCGGGACTCGGGGCCGGTGATCCAGCGGCTGGTGCCGTCCGCGGCGGCGCTGCGGCCGTCGAGGGTGGCGGCGTACTTCCAGGTCACGTGCGGGCGGCCCAGGCGTACGGAGGTGAGCCAGGCGGCGTTGCCGGCCGCTGCCTCGGCCTCCAGGTAACCGCCCTCGGCCTTGATCCCGGCGGCGCGCAGGGTGGCGGCGCCGCCGCTGGCCTGCGGGTTCGGGTCCGGGACGGCGTAGACCACGCGGGTGACGCCGGCCTCGACGAGCGCCTGGGCGCAGGGGCCCGTACGACCGGTGTGGTTGCAGGGTTCGAGGGTGACGTACGCGGTGCCGCCGCGGGCCGCTTCGCCCGCGGCGCGCAGGGCGTGGACCTCGGCGTGCGGGCCGCCGGCCCGCTCGTGCCAGCCTTCGCCGACGACGGTGCCCGCGGCGTCGGTGATGACGCAGCCGACGACCGGGTTGGGGCTGGTGGAGCCGAGGCCGCGGGCGGCGAGCTCGACGGCGCGGCGCATGGCCTGCGCGTCGGCGACGGCGTCGGCATCGGCCACGGGCGCGCCGAAGGCGTCGTGCGGTGCGTGCGCGGCGTGGTTCGCCACCGGGTCCTCCTGCCTCGTCGGGCACGGACTCCGGGGCCTGTCGGGATACGACAGATGAAGCGGTACAGCACACGCGGGGACGCCGAGGCCGAAAAAACGGTCCTCCCGGACGCATCCGCAGGGATACGCCGATGAACCGCCGACGGCGGCGTACCGGTGACTGGCCCGCCGCGCACTGCCTCCCATCCGGACTTTCACCGTCGGTCCAGGAATTTCACCTGGTCAACCGGCCGCTGGCTGCGGACGGGTCGCGGACTATACCGCCGGTTCGGAATTACACCGACCCCGGAGTGCGCTGCTTACTGGTACTGCTGCCAGTTTGCCACGGTCGATCGTCGGCCATGCGGGCGAGGTGCTGTGGCCTGGGTCACAAGGGGACCGTCACGCAGGAGTCCGTCAGGTGGGGCCGCTATTGGTCCAGACCTATTGACGGGTTGGTCTAGTCCTCTTAACGTTCCCTTCATCTTCCCCGGGAGACAGCCCGTCAGATGTGCGCACGTCACGGGCCAACACGCACCACTTCTCAGCCTGTTGTGTCCCATGTGTCTGCCATCCTCCCCTCCCCAGGAGGCACCATGCTGTCCCCCACACGTACGAGAGCGATGCTCCTGACATCCGGCGCCGCGATCGCCGGACTGCTGGTCGGCGGGCTCTCGGCGGGCGTTTCCCACGCGGCCGACAACGAGAGCTGTCGCCCGGACGGGCTGTACAAGACGGCCGGCGTCGACGTCCCGTACTGCTCCGTCTACGACTCCGAAGGCCGCGAGAAGATGGGCGCCGACCACCAGCGCCGCGTCATCGGATATTTCACCGGCTGGCGGACCGGCAAGGACGGCACCCCCGCCTACCTCGCCAACAACGTCCCGTGGTCCAAGGTCACCCACCTGAACTACGCCTTCGCCCACGTCGGCTCCGACAACAAGATCTCGGTCGGCGGCGACAGCGCGAACAACGCCGCCACCGGGATGACCTGGCCGGGCGTGGCGGGCGCCGAGATGGACCCGGCCCTCCCCTACAAGGGCCACTTCAACCTGCTGAACAAATTCAAGAAGCAGTACCCGAACGTCAAGACGCTGATCTCGGTCGGCGGCTGGGCCGAGACCGGCGGCTACTTCGGCGACGACGGCAGCCGGGTCGCCTCCGGCGGCTTCTACTCGATGGCCACCCATGCCGACGGTTCCGTCAACCAGGCCGGCATCGACACCTTCGCGGACTCCTCCGTCGAGTTCATCCGGAAGTACGGCTTCAACGGCGTCGACATCGACTACGAGTACCCGACGACCATGAAGGACGCGGGCAACCCGCTGGACTGGCAGCTCTCCAACGCCCGCCGGGCCGGCCTCGTCCAGGGCTACGCCGCCCTGATGAAGTCGCTGCGCGAGAAGCTCGACCGCGCCGGCGCCGCCGACGGCAAGCACTACCTGCTCTCCGTGGCCGCCCCCTCCTCCGGCTACCTGCTGCGGGGCATGGAGACGTTCCAGATGCAGAAGTACCTGGACTACGTCAACATCATGTCCTACGACCTGCACGGCGCCTGGAACGAGTACGTCGGCCCGAACGCCTCGCTCTTCGACGACGGCAAGGACGGCGAACTGGCCGCCGCCGGCGTCTACTCCACCTCCCAGTACGGCGGCATCGGCTACCTGAACTCCGACTGGGCCTACCACTACTTCCGCGGCTCCATGCCGGCCGGCCGCATCAACATGGGCCTGCCGTACTACACCCGCGGCTTCAAGAACGTGCAGGGCGGCACGGACGGCCTGTGGGGCAAGGCCCCGGCGACCACCTGCCCGGCCGGCGCGGGGCTGACCAAGTGCGGTGACGGCGCGGTCGGCATCGACAACCTGTGGCACGACCTGGACACCAACGGGGTCGAGTCCCCGGCGGGCTCCAACCCGATGTGGCACGCCAAGAATCTGGAGAAGGGCGTCGTCGGCGACTACGTCACGAAGTACGGCTTCCCGGCGAACACCACGCTGACCGGCACCTACGCCCGCAAGTACGACTCCACGCTGGTGGCGCCGTGGCTGTGGAACGCCCAGAAGAAGGTCTTCCTGTCGACGGAGGACGAGCAGTCCGTCGCCGCCAAGGCCGACTACGTGGTGAACAGGGGCATCGGCGGCACGATGGTCTGGGAGCTGGCGGGCGACTACGGGTACAACGCCGCCAAGGGCCAGTACGAGATGGGCGACACCCTCACCTCCCTGATGTACGAGAAGTTCAAGTCGGCCGCGCCGTACGGCGCGAAGAAGGCGGGCGCGACCGCCCTGCCGACCCAGGCCGTGGACATCAAGACGGAGTTCGGCGAGTTCAAGCTGGGCGACTCCAACTACCCGATCACCCCGAAGCTCAAGATCACCAACAACACGAAGACCACGCTGCCCGGCGGCACCGAGTTCCAGTTCGACTACGGGACCTCGGCCCCGGACAACGCCTCTGACCAGTCCGGTTTCGGCACGAAGGTGATCGGCAGCGGCCACACCGGCAGCAACGTCGGCGGTCTGAAGGGCGACTTCCAGCGGGTCTCGCTGAAGCTCCCGGCGTGGCAGACGCTGGCTCCCGGCGCCTCGGTGGACCTGGCGTTCAACTACTACCTGCCGGTCTCCACGCCCTCCAACTGGACGGTGAACATCTCCGGCACCACCTACGCCCTCGGCGGGGACCTGGCGCGCGGCACGACGGTGACGGAGCCGGGCACCACCCAGCCCCCGACCACCCCGCCCACGACGCCGCCGACCACTCCCCCGACGACGCCGCCGACGACTCCCCCCACGACGCCGCCGGGCGGGACCTGCACGAACCCGGCCTACGTCGCGGGCACGGTCTACAACAGCGGGAACCTCGTCTCGCACAAGGGCCACACCTGGAAGGCCCAGTGGTGGACGCAGAACGAGGAGCCCGGCACCACCGGCGAGTGGGGCGTCTGGAAGGACCAGGGCGCCTGCTGACACCGCGCGGGTGCCGCGGGGACCGCAGGCGCCGCGGGTGAAGAGACGTGAGGACCCGGTGGCCCGGCGGCCACCGGGTCCTCGCACGTCCGGCCGCGGGTGCCCTCGTAGGCTGCTGCGGTGATCACCCAGGACCCCGCGGCGCTCGCGGACTTCGAGGAGCACCGGCCCCGGATGTTCGGGATCGCCTACCGCATGCTCGGCTCCGCCGCGGAGGCGGAGGACATGGTCCAGGACGCCTGGCTGCGGTGGAGCTCCGCCGGGCGCCAGGACGTCGAGCACCCCGGGGCCTGGCTCGCCAAGGCCGTCACGCACCTGTGCCTGAACCGCCTCACCTCGGCGCGGGCCCGGCGCGAGGAGTACGCCGGCCCCTGGCTCCCGGAGCCGGTCCTCACCGGGGGCGGGGCGCTGGGGCCGCTGGAGTCGGCCGAGCAGCGGGACGGCGTCTCGATGGCGGTGCTGGTGCTGCTGGAGCGGCTGACGCCGGTGGAGCGGGCGGTGTACGTGCTGCGCGAGGCCTTCGCGTACGGACACCGGGAGATCGCCGCCCTGCTCGCCCTGACCGAGCCCAACTGCCGCCGGCTCTACCGGCGGGCCGCGGGCAAGGTCGAGGCGGGCCGGGCGGAGACGGGCGGGGCGGGCGCGCCGCGCCCTCGCTTCGCACCGGATCCGGCGCAGTGGCAGAGCCTGGTGGAGACCTTCCTGACGGCCGCGCGCGAGGGGGACCTGGCCCGGCTGGAATCCCTGCTGGCCGCCGACGTGCGGTACGTGGCGGACGGCGGCGGGAACGTGTCCGCGGCCCGGCGGCCGATCCTGGGCCGCGACAAGGTGGCGCGGTTCCTGGCGGGAGCGCTGCGCAAGTACGGGGCCGGTCTGCCGATCTCCCTCGCGGAGGTCAACGGCGAACCCGCGCTGCTCGTCGGCGGGGCGGCGGTGTTGCAGGTGGAGTTCGAGGACGGGCTGGTCCGCGGGGTGCGGAGCATGGCGAATCCGGAGAAGCTGGAATTCCTCCAGCGGCAGCTGTCACATTCCCGGGGGCTGTCCGGTCCCAGCTGGTGAACGGACCCCTTCAGGGAAGGAACGGACACCATGAGCACGATCCTCGTCACCGGAGGCACCGGAAACCTCGGCGGGCTGGTCGTCACCCGGCTGCGGGCGGCGGGCCACGACGTACGCGTCCTGAGCCGCCGCGCGAAGGACTACCCGGTGGATCTGCGGGACGGCAGCGGGCTGGACGCGGCGATGGCCGGCGCGGAGGTGGTCGTGCACTGCGCGAGCACCCCGCGCGGCGGCGACGACGTGGCCGCGGGGCACCTGATCGAGGCGGCCCGGCGGGCCGGGACGGTCACGAACATCGTCTACATCTCGATCGTCGGGGTGGACGTGGTCCCGTTCGGCTACTACACGGTGAAGCACGAGGTCGAGCGGATGCTGGAGGCGTCGGGGCTGGGCGTCACGATCCTGCGGACGACGCAGTTCCACGACCTGGTGGCGATGCTGGTGGACGCACTGGCGAAGGTACCGGTGGTGCCGGTGCCGCTGCCGAAGGGGGTGCGGGTGCAGCCGATCGCGGTCGAGGAGGTCGCGGACCGGTTGGCGGAACTGGCGGTTCCGGCCCCGGCGGGCCGGGTCACGGACATGGGCGGCCCGCAGATCCACACTCTGGTGGAGCTGGGCCGGGCGTACCTGGCGGCGACGGGGCGCAGGCGCAAGGTGTTCGCGCTGCCGCTGGCGGGCAAGGCGTACGCGGCCTTTCGCCGCGGCGGCAACCTGACCCCGTCGCACGCGGTCGGCACGATCACCTTCAGTGAGTTCCTGACGGCCCGGGCCGCGGAGGCCGCGGAGGCCAGGGGCTGAGGACAGCGCAGCGGGGCCGCGGGCGGTTGCCGCCACATGGAGTCCTCGGTGCGCCTGCCCCGCCCCACCAAGGGACGATGTGCGTGATGTCGGCACATACGTGACCCGCGGCATGATCCACGGTGAGGGGCGATGATCGTTTCGGTGGTGTCCATGCCGGAGGGCTTCGCGCGGCGCGCCCCGGTGTCGGAGGCCCGTGAGCGTCTCGCGGAATCCCGTTTCCTGTTCGTGGACGCGGAGCTGCCCGAGGAGGCCCCGCCCGGGGAACAGCCGGTGGCCCACCTGCTCGGCCTGGAGGCCGACGACCTGGCGTGGCTCGGCCGGGAGACGGAGTCCGCCCGCGCCGAGTTCCGCGGCGACAGCGCCGCGTTCGTCGTCCCCGCGATCGAGGCGGGCCAGGTCATCCACCTCCACGTCGTGGCCACCGAGCGGTACCTGGTCGCGGTGCACCGGGGACCGGCCGGGCTGGTGGAGAACCTCATCGCCCGCTTCCCGCACGAAAGGCCGCCCGACGCCGTGGCCACGCTGTTCCTGTTGCTCGGCGAGGCCGTGGAGACCTATCGGCGGTCCGCCGTCCAGGCCCTTCTGGAGGTGGAGGACCTGGAGGACGCGATGTTCCGGCGGCGGGAGCCGGAGCAGCTCTACCGCCTGGCGCGGCTGCGCCGGACCGCGGCGCTCCTGCACCACACGCTCCTCCCCTACCACCAGGCGGCGGAGGAGACCATCACGCGCCGGGTGCTGAACCGCAACTTCCCGGAGGAGCGCCACCGGCTCGCCCGCGAGTACCAGCGCGTGTCGAGGCAGGTGCTCACGGAGATCGAGGCGCTCCAGGAAGCCGCGCGGCGGGGTTTCAGCACCTACTCCTCCCTGGTGTCCGGCGAGCAGAACGGCGTGATCAACCGTCTGGCGATCGTGTCGACGATCTTCCTGCCACTGAGCTTCCTGACGGGGTTCTTCGGCATGAACTTCGCGTACCTGACGGACGAGCTGGAGAGCGGGGCCGTCTTCTGGCTGCTCGCCGTGGGCCTGCAAGTCGTCTTCCTGGTCATCGCGTTGTACGTACTGCACCGCACCCGCATCTGGCGGAGGCTGCACGACGACGAGGAATTCGACGACGACCGCTAGGCCGTGTCCTGGCCCACCGGGCTGGTCCGGTCACGGCACTGGGCCGTCTCTTCCGGATCTTGCCGGTCAAGCAAGATCCGGAAGAGACGGTCTAGGGGGCGAAGAGGTCCGCCTGGGCGGCTTCGCGGGCGGCCAGGCGGGCGCCCGTGAGGACCGCCGGGTCGCCGAGGGCGGTGGCGCGGACCTCCATCGGCACGGGGGTCAGCGCTGCCAGCCGGCGGGCGACCGCGGCCGCCAGGCCGGCGCCGCCCGCATGGCCGAGCCCGCCGGCCAGGACCAGGCATCCCGGGTCCAGGACGGCCGCGACGGCGGCCGCGCCCAGGGCGAGCCGCTGGGCCAGGGCCTCCAGGAAGGCTTCGCCCGCGGCGCCCGCCACCGCCTCCTCGACCGGCCCGGCGTAGCCGTGCTCCGCCGCGAGCGCGACCACGGCGTCCCGGCCGACCAGCGCGTGGAAGCCGCCGCCGCAGTCCGTGGCGGAGGGCAGCCGGCCGGTGCCCGGCACCGGGAGGAAGCCGATCTCGCCCGCGCCGCCGGAGGCTCCGCGGCGCAGGCGCCCGTCCAGCACGACCGCCGCGCCGACGCCCGCGCCGAGCCACAGCAGGACGAAGGAGTCCAGGTCCTGCGCCGCGCCGACGCGCTGTTCGGCGAGGGCCGCGAGGTTGGTCTCGTTCTCCACGGCCACCGCGGCCGGCAGCCGCCGCTGGAGGGCCGCCACCAGGTCCCGGTGCCAGGCGGGCAGTCCGACGGTGCTGCGCAGTTCGCCGGCCGCGGCCACCAGGCCCGGGGCGCCGACGACCACGGTGTGCAGCCGGTCCGCGCCGGCCTCCCGCGCGAGGTCCTCCAGCCGGGTCACGGCCTCGTCGACGGCGTCCACCGGGAGCGCGGCCCGGGCCAGTGGGCGGCCGAGCAGGTCCGCGACCACCGCCGTCGCGCTGTCCGTCCGTACGTCCAGGGCGGCCAGGTACGCGCGGCGGGCGACGATCCCGTACAGCCTGGCGTTGGGGCCGCGGCGCTGCTCGCCCGACTCCCCCACCACCTCGATCAGCCCGGCGTCGGTGAGCCGTTCGACGAGGTCGGCGACCGAGGGGCGGGACAGGCCGGTCATCGCCTTGAGCTGAGTGGCGGTCAGCGGCCCCTCTTCCTGAAGGAATCGCAGGGCCAGGCGGTCGTTGATGGCCCGGGCCGTGCTCGGCGACGCGGGCGACGGAGCGGCGGGGGTCAGGGCCTTGGCAGGAATCACGGCGCCCATCCTAGGTAGCTCCGGCACACTAACTATCAGGCAGGGTCCCTGATAGTTTAAATCCATGACAGGGGAAACAGACCTCAGCCCGGCGCGCCTGCGCCATGCCCGCTTCGCCATCGCCGCCGTCTTCTGCACCCACGGAGCCGTCACCGGCTCCTTCGCCACCCGCATCCCCTGGATCCAGGACCACGCCCAGCTCGGCGCGGGCACCCTGGGCCTCGCCCTCGCCTTCCCCGCCCTGGGCGCGGCGGTCGCGATGCCGCTGGCCGGCCGGATCAACCACCGCTTCGGGGCCCGCGCCGCGCTGCGCGGGCTGCTGGTGCTGTGGACCCTGTCCCTGATCCTGCCGAGCCTCGCCCCGAACCTGGCCACCCTGTGCCTCGCCCTGTTCGTCTACGGAGCGACCGCCGGGATGGCGGACGTGGCGATGAACGCGCTGGGCGTGGAGACCGAGAACCGGCTCGGCCGCTCGATCATGTCCTCGCTGCACGGCATGTGGAGCGTGGGCGCGCTGATCGGTTCGGCAGCCGGCACGGTCGCCGCCCACGCCGGGGCCGACGCCCGGCTGCACCACCTGGTCTCCTCGCTCGCCCTGACCGCGGCCGGGCTGATCGCCGTACGGGGGGTACTCGATCTGCGGAGCGCCGCCGGGGCGCAGGCCCCGCCGCACTTCGCGCTGCCCCCGAAGTCCGCGCTGCTGATCGGCGCGATCGGATTCTGCGCGGTCTTCGCGGAGGGCGCGAGCATGGACTGGTCCGCGGTCTACCTGCGGGACGTGCTCGACACGAACGCCGGTCTCGCGGCCGCCTGCACCACCGCGTTCGCGCTCACCATGGCGCTCGCCCGGCTCGTCGGGGACCGGGTGGTGGACCGGTTCGGGGCGGTGCGCACGGTCCGGGCGGGCGGGGTGCTGGCCACCGCGGGCGGGGTGCTCGTGGTGACGGCCGGGGATCCGGCCGTGGCGATCGCGGGCTTCGGGCTGATCGGGCTCGGCATCGCGGTCGTGGTCCCGCTGGCCTTCGCGGCCGCCGCGCGCAGCGGGCCGGCCCCGGCGCAGGCCATCGCGGGCGTCGCGACGATCACGTACACCTCGGGGCTGATCGCACCGTCGGCGATCGGCGCGGTGGCGGACGCGACCTCGCTCGTGGTCTCCTTCGGGCTGGTCACCCTGCTCGCGTTCGCGCTGGTCGCGGGGGCCGCCGTACTGAGGCAGAAGCCGGTGGCGGCCGGGCCCGCGCCCGTGGATCGGGACGTACCGGCAAGTATCCGACCGTAAAATGGCGCTGGCCGCCGGGGCATGCCCCGGCGGCCAGCATCTTGATCGATCGGTGTCGTTCTGTTCGACGGAAGTGGTGGAAACATGGGCCTCGGCGTGCGCTGGACCCTGCACGGAGACGGGCGGACCCCCGCCCCCGGAGCGGTGGTGCGGCCGGACGAGCGGCTGTCGTGGCCGCGGACCGCCGGGCTCGGTGCCCAGCACGTGGTGGCCATGTTCGGGGCGAGCTTCGTCGCGCCGGTCCTGATGGGCCTGGACCCGAACCTCGCGATCATGATGTCGGGTGTCGCGACGGCCATCTTCCTGCTGGCCACGCGCGGGCGGGTGCCCTCGTACCTGGGCTGCTCCCTCTCCTTCGTGGGCGTCGCGGCGGCGATCCGGGCGGGCGGCGGGGACAGCGCGGTCGTCACGGGCGCGGTGTTCGTGGTCGGCGTGGCGCTGTTCCTGGCCGGGCTCGCCGTGCAGCGCTTCGGCGCGCGGATCATCCACGCGGCGATGCCGCCGGTGGTGACGGGCGCGGTGGTGATGCTGATCGGCTTCAACCTGGCGCCGGTGACGGCCTCGACGTACTGGCCGCAGGACCAGTGGACGGCGCTGCTGACCATGCTGTTCACGGGGCTGGCCGTGGTCTGCCTGCGGGGTTTCTGGTCGCGGATCGCGATCTTCCTCGGGCTGATCTTCGGGTACGCCGTCTCCTGGGTCTTCGACCTGATCTTCGGCAAGATCCACTCGACGGTGGGCGGGACCGAGGCCGTCGACCACTGGCGGCTCGACCTCTCCGGGGTCGGGAGGGCGGACTGGATCGGGCTGCCGTCCTTCCACGCGCCGCAGTTCGAGTGGTCGGCGATCCTGATCGCGCTGCCCGTGGTGATCGCCCTGATCGCCGAGAACGCCGGGCACATCAAGGCCGTCGGCGAGATGACCGGCGACCCGCTCGACGACGAGCTCGGCACCGCGATCGCGGCCGACGGCGCCGCGTCGATGCTGTCCACGGCGGTGGGCGGCCCGCCGAACACCACGTACTCCGAGAACATCGGCGTGATGGCGGCCACCCGCGTCTACTCGACGGCGGCCTACTGGGCGGCGGCCGGCTTCGCGCTGCTCTTCGGCCTGTGCCCGAAGTTCGGCGCGGTCGTCGCCGCGATCCCCGGCGGGGTGCTCGGCGGGATCACCGTCATCCTGTACGGGATGATCGGCCTGCTCGGCGCGCAGATCTGGATCAACGGCGGGGTGGACCTGCGCAATCCGCTGAACCTGGTGCCGGCCGCGGCGGGCATCATCATCGGCATCGGCGGGGTGAAGCTGCAGTTCACGGACAGCTTCGAGCTGGGCGGTATCGCGCTCGGCACGATCGTGGTGATCACGGGCTACCACACGCTGCGGTATTTCGCGCCCGCGCACCTGAAGCAGCAGGAGCCGCTGCTCGACTCGGGCACGTCGGCGTACGACACCGGCGACGCGGACGAGGACTCGGGCGAGGACGGAGCCGCCCGGGACGCCCGCTCCTGAGCGGCCGGCGAGCGGTCGGGGTTCGCCCGAACCGGCGAAGCACACGGCCAAGTTCCCCGGATCCGCAGCGCCGGCTGCGACGCTGCCACCCATGGAAGCGGTACTCGCGCGGATGCGCGCCCTGGACGAGCGGCTCCCCGCGCAGGACGGTGTCGCCGTCTTCAACCGGGTGTACCTGACGGTGACGGAGACGCTGCACGCGCGCATCTCCCACGGGGAGTTCCCGGCGCCGCGGCGGGCGGAGGCGCTGAGCGTGCGCTTCGCGGAGCGGTACCTGACGGCGGTGGAGGCGGACCGGGCCCCGGCCTGCTGGCGCCCGCTCCTCCAGTACCGCCGCCACCCCGGGGTCCGTCCGCTGCAGCACGCGCTGGCCGGGATCAACGCGCACATCGGGCACGACCTGGCGCTGGCGGTGGTCGCCACCTGCCGGGCCCTGGACTGCGAACCCCGGGCCCTGGAAGCGGACTTCGACCGGGTCGGCGACACCCTGGTCTCCCTGGAGGAGCACATCCGGGAGGACCTGATGCCGGGTCCGGACCTGCTGGAGATCGCGGACCCGCTGACCCACCTGCTCGGCTCCTGGAGCCTGGACCGCGCCCGCGGCGCCGCCTGGTCGGCGGCCCGCCTGCTGTGGACCCTGCGCCGCTCCCCCGACCTGGCCGAGGAGTTCACGGACTCCCTGGACGCCGGCGTGGGCCTGGTGGGCCGCTGTCTCCTGACCCCGACCTCCTGAGCCCGGCCGCCTGAGCCCGGCCTCCTGACTCCGGCCTCCTGAGCGGGCACATGAAAACGGGCCGCCGCCGCGCTCGTGGCGCGGGGGCGGCCCGTGGTCATGGGGCCGGAGCGACCGGGTGGGTCAGTCCTCCGGGAGTTCGACCGGGGCTATCTCGTCGTAGAGGTCGCCCGGGCCGGGGTTGGTGGCGTCCGTGGAGCCGCCGAGGTGGTGCATGACGCCCCAGACCGCGTTCAGCGCCGTCTGGACCGCGCCCTCGGCCCAGCCCGCCGTCCAGGAGATGTCGTCGCCCGCGAGGAAGATGCCGCGCTTGTCCTCGGGGAGGCGGTCCTGCATGAAGTGGGTGAACAGGCGCCGCTGGTAGCGGTAGTGGCCCGGCAGGTTGGCCTTGAACGCGCCCATGAAGTAGGGCTCGTTCTCCCAGGACACGGTCACCGGGTTGCCGATGATGTGGCGGCGGATGTCGACCTTCGGGTAGATCTCGCCGAGGGACTTCAGCATGACCTCCATCCGCTCGTTCGCGGACAGCGGCAGCCACTTCAGGCTGTCGTCGCACCAGGTGTACGAGAGGCAGATGACGGCCGGCTGGTCCGGACCGTTGTCCAGCAGGTAGGTGCCGCGGGTCATGCGGTCCGTGAGGGTCATCGACATGACGTCGCGGCCGGTCTCCTCGTCCTTGTCCAGCCAGAACGGCCGGTCCACGGGGATGAAGAGCTTGCTGGACTCCATGTAGTGGGTGCGCTCGATCGCCGTCCAGTGGTCGATCGGGAAGAGCGTGTCGTCGCACTCGATCTTCGACAGGAGCATCCAGGACTGCGCCGTGAAGATCGCGGCACGGTACGTACGGATGTCGCCGGAGGCGTCGGTGACCGTGATGCGGTTGCCGGCCGTGCGGTGCAGGCGGGTCACCGCCGGGCGCGGGGCGCCCTCGTGCAGGGAGGACAGCGAGGTGCCCTGCGCCCAGTGGACGATCTTCTCGGGCTCGCGCTCCCACAGCCGCACCGGCAGCTGCTGCGAGCCGCCCACGATGCCGCGGTGGTGGTCGTCCGCCTCGGTGTAGACGACGCGCAGGATCTCCAGGATGGAGTTCGGGAAGTCGGTGTCCCAGCCGCCCGTGCCGAAGCCGACCTGGCCGAAGATCTCGCGCTTGCGGAAGGACTGGAAGGCCTCGGACTTGCAGAGGAAGCCGTAGAAGGTCTCGTCGTCGAGCTTCTCGACGAGCTTGGCCCAGATCTCGCGGATGCGCGGGACGTCCCGCTCGCGCATCGCCTGGTTCATGTCGGAGAAGTCGGCGCCCTCGTCGAGGCAGGCGTTCCAGGCGGCCGACACGTCGCGGTAGACCTGCGGGAGGTCGGCGATGGTCTCGGCGTAGTGGGTCTCGCCCTTGAGGTCCACGACCGTCGAGGGGGTGGACTCGGCGAGCGGGTTCGGGAAGGGCTCGGTGACCAGGCCGACGAGGTCGATGTAGTGCTGGAGCGCGGTGGAGGACGGCGGGAAGCGCATGGCGCCCATCTCCGCCGTCAGACCCTCGGTGCCGGCGCCCTCGAAGCCGACGGTGCGCAGCCGGCCGCCGATCTGGTCCGCCTCGTAGACGACGGGCTTGAGGCCCATCTTCATCAGCTCGTACGCGGAGATGATGCCGGACAGCCCGCCGCCGATGACGGCGACCTCGGTGCCGAACTCGGTCGCCGGGATCTGGCCCAGGCCCGCCGGGTGGGCGAGGAAGTCGTCGTACGCGTACGGGAAGTCCGGGCCGAACATGGTGATCGGCGGCTGTCCGTCGCTGTGCGGGACGGCGGTGGTGGGCACCGTGGACGTCATGGGGTACGGCTCCTTGCGGGGGTGGGGCTGGGGGGAGGGCGCTGGCGGGGCTCAGACGAGGGAGGCGTAGAGCCCGGGGCGGCGGTCGCGCAGGTACGGGTTGGTCTCGCGCGACGCGCGCAGCAGCTCGGGATCGGCCTCGCCGATCACCAGCTCCTCGCCGCGCCCGGCCCGGGTGCGGGTCGCCCCGTCGGGGCTCGCCAGGCAGCTGAGTCCGACGAACTCGAACTCGCCTTCCGGACCGGTGCGGTTGACGTACGCGATGTACATCTGGTTCTCGAAGGCCCGTACGGGGACGAGCTGTTCGGCGACGAACTGGAACGGGTGCATCTGCGCGGTCGGCACCAGGAGGAGGTCGGTGCCGGCCAGGGCGTGGGCCCGGACGTTCTCCGGGAACTCCACGTCGTAGCAGATCATGATGCCGATGCGGAGGCCGTTCAGCTCCGCCTGGACGACGGGGGTGTCGCCGGGGGTGAAGGCGTCCTGCTCGAAGCAGCCGAAGAGGTGGGTCTTGCGGTAGTTCGCGAGCCGGGTCCCGTCGGGGCCGATGAGCTGGGCCGCGTTGTACACGGTGTCCCCGTCGCGCTCCGGGTAGCCGTACAGGACGGCGACTCCGTGGCGGCGGGCGATCTCGCCGATGGCGCGGGCCGACATGCCGTCGGCGGCCTCGGCGAGGGCGGCGACGTCCTCGACCTCCAGCGCGTAGCCGGTGAGGAACATCTCCGACGTCACGAGGAGCCCGGCACCCGCCTGTGCGGCGCGCTGCGCGGCCCCGTCGAGCGCCTTCAGGTTCTCGGCGGTGTCGCCGAGCCGTCCGGAGCTCTGGAGGAGGGCGGTGCGCAGCGGGGGCATGGGCGTACCTCTGTGGCAGGAGGGGAGTGGGTCCTATTGAAGGTACGTTCACCCGTTCGACGCCGACAAGCCATGACCGTTGCGCTCCGCGCATCGATTCGTTGCGTGTTTCGCGGCCCGGACGGAGATTCGTTGCGCGGGACCGTTCGTCCCCGGTCGGCGGGCGCGTGGCGGCTGCCGGGGCGACCGGGGCATAAACCCGGCCGGGCCGGATGCTGACCTTCATGACCCGCAGACGCGCATGACCCGCGCGACCCGCACGACCGTCGTCACCGGCAGAAGGAGTCTCCCACCCCATGGCGTCCGACATCGACACGGCCACCCCGGTCCACGTTCTCGACAATCCGGTCTGGGCCGCCCTGAGCGGCCCGAGCAGCGCCTTCGCCGAGACCGGGCCCCGGGGTCTGGCGGCGCGCTACGTCGCCGACATCTCGCCGTTCGTGGCACTCGCGGACCCGGAGGACCCCGAGTCCTGGGCGGATCTCGCCGCGCTGGCCGGGCCCGGCCAGACGGTCTGGATCACCGGTCTGCCCACCCCTCCCCCGGGGTGGACGACGGAGAACTCGATACCGGGCGTGCAGCTGGACGGCGGGGCGGTACGGGCCGATGCCGCGCCCGAGGCGGTCCCGCTGGGGCCCGCCGACGTACCGGAGATGCTGGAGCTGGTCGAGCTCACGAAGCCGGGGCCGTTCGCGCGGCGCACCGTCGAGCTGGGCACGTACCTCGGGATCCGGCACGAAGGCCGGCTCGTCGCGATGGCGGGGGAACGGATGCGCCCGCAGGGCTGGTCGGAGATCAGCGCGGTGTGCACGCATCCGGACCACCGGGGCCGCGGCCTGGCCGGCCGCCTGATCCGTGCGGTGGCCGCGGAGATCGTGGAACGCGGCGACCGCCCGTTCCTGCACGCGGCGGCGGACAACACGGGAGCCATCGCCCTCTACGAGTCGATGGGCTTCACCCTCCGCCGCCGTCCGTACTTCATGGGCGTCCGTACCCCGGACGAGCAGGCCTGAGCGGGGCCCGGCCATCACGCGCCGCCGATGTGGGTGGGGTGTGCCACACGGAGAAACGGGCGTTGGACATCGCGTCGCGCCCGGCAGCCTGTGGCGGTTGACCATGACCGGAGACGGGCGTCGTACGTGGACACCCGCACGTCTCGGACACGGCAGTGGGTTTCGCGGGGCGCACAGCGGTCACACGCGTGGCAACCCACGGAAAGGAACTGCCATGACCGACGTCTCAAGGCTGCCCGGCACCGCCCAGCATCACTGGCAGTGGCAGCTGCGGGCCGCCTGCCGGAATCTGGGCCCCGGGCGCTTCTACCACCCGGCCGGCGAGCGGGGCGAGGAGCGGGAGGACCGCGACGAGGCCGCGAAGCGGGTCTGCGCGGTCTGCCCGGTGCGTTCCGCGTGCCTGGAGCACGCGCTGCGGACCCGCGAGCCCTTCGGGGTGTGGGGCGGGCTGACGGAGGAGGAACGCCGGCCCCTGATGGAGCCGGCCGGCCGCCGCACCGGCGCGGCCCCCGTGAGTGCCGGGCACCGCTGAACGCCGCCCGCGGGGCCCCGGACGCGACTGCGCCCCGGCATAGATGCCGGGGCGCAGTGGTGTGGTGTCCGGGGGCGTGTCAGGCCGGGGCGCCCGACGTGAAGCGGCGCAGCAGCGGGGACAGGACCAGCACCGACTTGGTGCGCTCCACGAACGGCTCGCCCGCGATGCGCTCCAGTACGCGCTCGAAGTGGCGCATGTCGGAGGCGAAGACCTGGACGAGGGCGTCCGCGTCGCCGGTGACGGTCGACGCGGACACCACCTCGGGGTACCGCTCCAGCCCTCGCCGGATGTCGTCCGGAGAGGTGTTGTGGCGGCAGTAGATCTCTATGAAGCCCTCGGTCTCCCAGCCCATGGCGGCCGGGTCGACGCGGACGGTGAAGCCCGTGATGGCCCCCTCGGCCCGCAGCCGGTCCACGCGACGCTTCACGGCCGGGGCCGAGAGTCCGACCTCGGAGCCGATGTCGGCGTAGGAGCGGCGGGCATCCTCGGCGAGGGCGTGCACGATGCGTTCGTCGAGATCGTTCAGTCGCACTGCGGGTGGATCACATTTCTGCTGTGGCCACTTCTGCCGTGGCCAGTCGGGAGCGGCGGATGCCGTACAGGAAGTACACCACGAGGCCGACGGCCATCCAGACACCGAAAGCGACCCACGTGGCGGTCGGCAGGCTGTACATCATGTAGCCGCAGGCGAGGAAGCCGAGGATCGGCGTGACCGGGAAGAGCGCCACCTTGAAGGTGCGCGGCATGTCCGGCTTGGTGCGGCGCAGGATCACGACGGCGACGTTGACGAGGGCGAAGGCGAAGAGGGTGCCGATGCTGGTCGCGTTGGCCAGCTCACCCAGGGGGACGAACGCCGCGAGCGCGCCGCAGAAGAGGGAGACGATCACCACGTTGGCGCGGGGGGCGCCGGTCTTCTCGTCGACCTTGGCGAAGACCTTGGGGACGAGGCCGTCGCGGGACATCGCGAAGAGGATGCGGGTCTGGCCGTAGAGGACGGCGAAGACGACGGAGGCGATGGCGACGACCGCGCCGGCGGCGAGGACGACGCCCCAGAAGGAGTCACCGGTGACGTTGGTCATGATCTGCGCCAGCGCGGCCTCGGTGCCCTCGAAGTCCTGCCACGGCATGGCGCCGACGGCGACGAAGGCGACGAGGCAGTACAGGACGGTGACGATGCCCAGCGAGAGCATGATCGCGCGGGGCAGGTCCTTCTTCGGGTTCTTGGCTTCCTCACCGGCGGTGGAGGCGGCGTCGAAACCGATGTACGAGAAGAAGAGCGTGGAGGCGGCGGCGCTGATGCCGGTGACGCCGAGCGGGGCCAGCGGGGCGTAGTTGCCGGACTTGATGCCCATGACGCCGATGCCGATGAAGAGCACCAGGGTGACGATCTTCACGACGACCATGATCGTGTTGATCCGGGCGCTCTCCTTGGCGCCGCGGAGCAGGAAGACCATGGCGAGCAGGACGACGACCAGGGACGGCAGGTTGATGAAGCCGCCGTCGCCCAGCGGGGCGGCGGAGAGCTTCTCGGGGAGCGTGACGCCTATGGTCCCGTCGAGGAGCTCGTTGAGGTACTGGCCCCAGCCGACGGCGACGGCCGAGACCGAGACGGCGTACTCCAGGACCAGGCACCAGCCGCAGACCCAGGCGATGAACTCGCCCATGGTGGCGTAGGAGTACGAGTACGAGGAGCCGGAGACCGGCACCGATCCGGCCAGCTCCGCGTAGGAGAGGGCCGAGAAGAGGGCGGTCAGGCCCGCGATGATGAAGGAGATCGTGACGGCCGGGCCGGCCTTGGGGGCCGCCTCGCCGAGGACGACGAAGATGCCGGTGCCCAGGGTGGCGCCGATGCTGATCATGGTCAGCTGCCACATGGTGAGCGAGCGGCGCAGGGTTCCGCCCTCGCCCTGGCCGCCCTCGGCGACCATCTGCTCGACCGGCTTGCGGCGCAGCAGAGGGTTCACAGGCTTGCGGGGCTCGGAGGTGAGCGGTGGCGCCTGGCCGGTTTCGAGCACGAGGGGACTCCTTTGACACTGCGGATGGGGACTGAGGCATCGACCGCAGCGGTCCGGGGCAGGACACAGACAAGGAGCCTGGGCATGGGGGACCGCCGAGCAGGCGGTCCGCGCCACTCCACGTACAGCGAGTGAGCCTACGAGCTGAGTGATACCGCCCGTAATGCACCATCCTTGCACATTGCCGCACGATCGTTGCGCGGATCTGTCCTGGATGGTCCTTTGTTGCGCACGGATGATCGATCAGTGCGTACGTCCCCTTTGTCTCCATCGTTGACACCTCGTCAGATCTCCCGGAGCATGCCGCCGGGACCCACGACCGGAGGCACGCCGTGAACACCGTGAACGCCGGGAACACCGCCACGCACTGGCTGGACCCGGGGCCCTTCCTGCGCGGGGTCGCCTGGCTGGACAAGGGGCGCCCGGTCCGGGCCGACCCGCAGGACGGCATGCGGCTGCCGTGGGACACCGGGGAGCGGGCCACCCTGCCGATAGGGGTGCGTCTGGAGTTCACGGCGCACGCGGCGCACGCCGTGGAGATCCGCTACCGGGCGACCGTGCCCGGCCCCACCGACGCGCTGCGCGACCTCGCGCACGGCTTCGCCCTGTGGGACCGGCACGGGGTGGTCCGGGAGGTCTGGACCGACCCGGCCGCGGAGGCCGTCGTACGGATCGAACTGCCCGGCGGGACCGGCCCGTTCACCCTCCACCCGCCGGAGGCGCAGTCCCCGCTGATCCTCGGCCTGCGCGGGATCGGCGGCGCCGTGGCCCCGGCCCCGGCCGGCCCGCGCTGGGTGGTGCACGGCGATTCGATCACCGAGGGCTGGTGGTCGACCCGGCCGGCCCACGGCTGGCCCGCGGTCGCCGGACGGGCGCTGGGCTGGGACACGGTCAACCTCGGGTACGCGGGCGCCGCCCGCGGGGAGCTCGCCACCGCGGAGCAGATCGCGGGGCTGCCCGCTGACGTCCTCACCCTCGCGTTCGGCACCAACTGCTGGTCCCGCGTGCCCTTTTCGGCGCCGCTGCTGTACGAGACCACCCGCGCGTTCCTCGACCTGGTCCGCCAGGGGCATCCGCGGACCCCGCTGCTGCTGGTCTCCCCCGTACTGCGGCCCGACGCCGAGCGCACCCCGAACCGGCTCGGCGCCACCCTGGGCGCCCTGCGCGACGCGATGGAACGGGCCGCCCGCGACCGGATCGCCGCCGGGGACGACCGCCTGGCCCTGCTGCCGGGCCGTGACCTGCTGGGTCCGGAGCACCTGGCGGACGGACTGCACCCCAACGACTCCGGACACCAGGTCCTCGGCCTCGCTGTGGTCACGGCTCTGCGGCGCTCCGGGTTCGGTTCCGGGTGAGTGAAACAGCCCACAGGAATCCGCTTGAACAGATCGACCCCGACAGGGCGTGTCCTGAGCACAGTTGCCGACGCACCGCGCAGACGGGCGGCGGACACGGAGACACCACACGTGGGAGAGATCAAGATGGGCATCAAGCGCGGAACCACCCTGGCCGCCGTCGCAGTCGTCGTCGCCCTGACGGCGACCGCCTGCGGAGGGGACGACACGGCGGGCGACGCGAAGCCGGCCGGGGCCGCGTCCCAGGCTCCCGCTTCCGGCGCCGGCGACTACGGCTCCTCCGACTACGGCGCGGGAACCGCCGCCGGTGCCGATGCCAAGGGCGCCGGGCAGCTGGCGGTCGCCCAGAACGAGCAGATCGGCTCCCTCCTCGCCGACAGCGCCGGCTTCACCCTCTACCGCTTCGACAAGGACACGGCCAAGCCGCCGAAGTCCAACTGCGACGGGGACTGCGCGAAGACCTGGCCCGCCGTCCCGGCCGGTGACGCCACCGCCGCCGCGGGCATGGACGCGGCGCTGCTGGGCGAGGTCGTGCGTACCGACGGCAGCAAGCAGCTGACGGTGGCCGGCTGGCCGGTGTACCGGTACAGCAAGGACACCAAGGCGGGCGAGACCAACGGGCAGGGTGTCGGCGGGACCTGGTTCGCCTTCGCCCCCGACGGCAAGAAGGCCTCGAAGGCGGCCGCCGGGGCCGCCGCGCCCGCAGCGCCCGCCGGTGCGGGCGAGGCCGCGGGCGCGCTGACCGTGGCCAAGGACCCCAAGCTGGGCGAGCACATCGTCGACGGCAACGGGATGACCGTCTACCGGTTCAAGAAGGACACCGCCTGGCCGATGGCCTCCAACTGCACCGGCGACTGCGTGGCCAAGTGGCCGGTGGTGCCCCCGGTGGACAAGGCCAACGCCAAGGGCATCGTGGAGAAGGGCTACTCGGTCCTGGACCGCCCCGACGGCAAGAAGCAGCAGGCCATCGACTGCTGGCCCGTCTACACCTTCTCGGGTGACAAGAAGGCCGGCGACATCAACGGCCAGGGCGTCGGCGGCACCTGGTACGCGGTCTCCCCCGACGGCAAGCTGATCACCACCTCCTGATCCACCGCCCCTCCCCCGCATCCCCCCACAGCCGGAACCGCGCGGCCCCCTGCCCCTCTCCCCCCGGGCGGGCGGGCCGCGCACCGTTCCGCCCTGGCGCGCTCCTCCCTACACTCCACCGCATGCTGCGCGTACTGGCCGTCGACGACGAGAAGCCGCTCCTCGAGGAGCTCCTCTACCTGCTGCGCTCCGACCCCCGGGTGCTGAGCGCCGAGGGCGCCTCGGACGCCACGGAGGCCTTGCGGCGGATCACCCGGGCCCTGGAGACCGGCCCCGAGGGGCCCGACGGCATCGACGTCGTCTTCCTCGACATCCACATGGCGGGGCTGACCGGCCTCGACATCGCCCGGCTGCTGGCCGGGTTCGCACGGCCGCCGCTGATCGTGTTCGTCACCGCCCACGAGGGGTTCGCCGTCCAGGCCTTCGACCTCAAGGCCGTGGACTACGTGCTCAAGCCCGTCCGCCCGGAGCGGCTGGGCGAGGCCGTCCGGCGGGCCTGCGTCCTGCTGGGCCGGAGCGCCGCGCAGCAGCCCGGGCCCGCGGAACCGGCCGGTCCGGCCGGCCGTACCGGTCTCCCCGGCCTCCCCGGCCCCTCCGTCCCGCCGCAGCGCCGCCCCGCCCCCGAGCTCACCGTCGCCGACCGCACCGCGGACCAGATCGCCGTCGAGCTGGGCGGCGTCACCCGGTTCGTGGCGATCGCCGACATCGCGTACGTCGAGGCCCAGGGCGACTACGCCCGGCTGCACACCGACGAGGGCAGCCACCTCGTCCGCATCCCCCTCTCCACGCTGGAGGAGCGCTGGGCGGCCCGCGGGTTCGTCCGCATCCACCGCCGCCACCTGGTGGCCCTCGGCCGGATCGACGAGCTCCGGATGGACGCCGGCACCACCAGCGTCCGGGTCGGATCCGCCGAGCTCCAGGTCAGCCGGCGCCACGCCCGCCAGCTGCGGGACCTGCTGATGCGCCAGGCGACCGGCTAGCTGTGTCGTCCCTTCGGGATCTTGCGGTGCCGGGCGGCGCGGGTCGGGCAGAATCCGGAAGGGACGGCCTGGGCGGCCACCGACCGTCCGGCGTGCCCGTGCGCCGTTCGTCGCACCGAACGGGACGTACGGCGCCCCGCGCCCGCCGCCGGTCGCAGGGCGGCCCCCGCCGCCCGCGGTGGACCGGCCCCGCACCTATGGTGGAGCCGCCGGGAACGAGCTGGGGGTGCGGATGGCCGAGATCCAGGCGCTGCTCGACGCGCTCGCCGCACTGCCCCGGACCCCGCCCGCCGGCCCCGCCGAGGCCGAGCTGCTGCTCGCCCGGCTGCGCAGCGCCGCCGCCCGCTGGGCCGACGTCCTGTACGAGGCCAACGAGGGCGTCCGCCGGCAGCTCCCGCCCCGCGCGGAGGCGGCGCTGACCCTGGCCTTCCGCCGCGCCGAAGACTCGTACGTGGAACTGGAGATCGCGCTGCGGGACTGCGCCGAGCACCGCGACCCCGCCGTCTGACACCCCTTTTCGGCCGGTGGGAGGGGGTGGGATCGGCCCGGTTCGCGTCTGTTGCCGGGTCCGGGGGCGTGCGTAGACTCCGGTACCCCCTCCCCCGGGCGATGAGGACCGAGCCTTGAACCAGGCGTACGCGCTGACCGCCGTCACCGTGGTCGTCCTGGTCACGGTGCTGGTCGGCGCGCTGGGGCTGCGGATATCGCGGACCACCTCCGACTTCTACGTCGCCTCGCGGACGGTGGGGCCCCGGCTCAACGCGGCGGCGATCAGCGGGGAGTACCTCTCCGCGGCCTCCTTCCTCGGAGTGGCCGGGCTGGTGCTGCTCCAGGGCCCCGAGATGCTCTGGTACCCGGTCGGCTACACCGCCGGATACCTGGTGCTGCTGGCGCTGGTGGCGGCTCCGCTGCGGCGCTCGGGGGCGTACACGCTGCCCGACTTCGCCGAGGCCCGCCTGGAGTCGCAGGCGGTGCGCCGGGTTGCGGTGCTGTTCGTGGTGGGGGTGGGCTGGCTGTACCTGCTGCCGCAGCTCCAGGGCGCCGGGCTGACCCTGGAGATCCTGACCGGGGCCCCGCACTGGGTGGGCGGGGTGGTCGTCGCGTTCGTGGTGACCGCGGCCGTCGCGGCCGGCGGGATGCGGAGCATCACCTTCGTCCAGGCCTTCCAGTACTGGCTCAAGCTCACCGCGCTGCTGGTGCCCGCCTTCTTCCTGCTCGCCGCCTGGGCCGGGGACGGGGCGCCGCGCGCCTCCTTCGACGCCCCGGCGGTCTTCCGCGAGCACACCGCCGTCACGCTCGCCGAGGACGTACGGCTGTCGCTGGACTCGCCGCTGGCGGTGAAGGTCACCGGTCAGGTCGACGGACGCGGCTACGCGGCGGCCCCGCTGACGCTGGAACCCGGGGAGCACTCCGTACGGGCCGGGGCGCGGCTGGAGTTCGCCCCGGACACCCGGGTTCCGCAGACCCGGGCGAAATCCGGGCGGGACGCCGCCCGCTGGTCCGAGCCGATGGACGGCGCCCGGCCGGCGCTCGGCCTGTACGCGACGTACGGGCTGGTGCTGGCCACCTTCCTCGGCACGATGGGCCTGCCCCACGTGGCGGTGCGCTTCTACACGAGCCCGAACGGCCGCGACGCGCGGCGCACCACGCTGGTGGTGCTCGGCCTGCTCGGCTTCTTCTACCTGCTGCCGCCGGTGTACGGGGTGCTCGGCCGGACGTACGCCCCCGAACTCGCCCTCACCGGGGACGCGGACGCGGCGGTGCTGGTGCTGCCGGACCGGATGGTGGGCGGGGTGCTCGGCGACCTGCTGGGGGCGCTGGTGGCGGGGGGCGCGTTCGCGGCGTTCCTGTCGACGGCTTCGGGGCTGACCATGGCGGTGGCCGGGGTGCTGCACCAGGACGTCCTGGCGAGGCGCGGGGTGCGGACGTTCCGGATCGCGGTGCTGGTGGCGATGCTGGTGCCGCTGGGCGGGAGCGTGCTGCTGACGGACGTGCCGGTGGCGGACGCGGTGGGGCTGGCCTTCGCGGTGTCGGCCTCGTCGTTCTGCCCGCTGTTGGTGCTGGGCATCTGGTGGCGCCGGCTGACCCCGCCGGGCGCCGTGGCCGGGCTGGTCATCGGGGGCGGGGCGGCGCTGGGCGCGGTGCTGGCGACCCGTGCGGGGCTGCCCCCGGCCGGGTGGGCGCACACCCTGATGGCGTGGCCGGCGGCGTGGTCGGTACCCCTGGGCTTCCTCACGATGGTGCTCGTATCGCTGGCCACCCGGTCGCGGATACCGGCGGGGACGGCGGCGACGCTGGCCCGGCTGCACCTGCCGGAGAGCGTGACCGGGGCCGGCGCGGGCGGTGCTCCATGACCGGAGCGGTGCTCGCGGCCCTCGCGGTGGCGGGCGCGGCCCTGCTGCTGGGTCTGGGCTGGGCCGGCGGCCGGTGGCACGCCCGGCGCGGCGAACGGGCGAGCGGCCTGGACCTCGGCACCCCCGTGGAGCGGGCCACCTTCCACACCCTGCACACCGCCTCGCTGGCCGCTCCCCCGCTGCGCGCCGGGCTCACCGAGGACGCCGCCCGCAAGGCCGCGAAGCGGCTGCGCTCGCTGCTGGGCACGGAGGCCCTGTGCCTCACCGACCGGCAGTCCGTGCTGGCCTGGGACGGGCCGGGCGCCGACCACCACGAGCGGCGGGCGATGGCCCGGGTCTCCGTCATGCTGGACTCCGGCCGCAGCATGAGCGTGCGGACGGAGTGCACCCGCCCCGACTGCCCGCTGAAGTGGGCGGTGTTCGCCCCGCTCACCGGCGAGGACGGGGTCCTCGGCGCCCTCGTGGCCTACGGTTCGCGGGAGTCGGCGGTACTGGTGCGGGCCGCGACGGAGGTGGCCCGCTGGGTCTCCGTGCAGCTGGAGCTCTCCGAGCTGGACCGCTCGCGCACCCGCCTGATGGAGGCGGAGATCAAGGCGCTGCGCGCGCAGATCTCCCCGCACTTCATCTTCAACTCCCTCGCCGCGATCGCCTCGTTCGTCCGCACCGACCCGGAGCGGGCCCGGGACCTGCTGCTGGAGTTCGCCGACTTCACCCGCTACTCCTTCCGGCGGCACGGCGAGTTCACCACGCTCGCCGAGGAGCTGCGCTCCATCGAGCAGTACCTGGCCCTGGCCGGAGCCCGGTTCGGGGACCGGCTGAAGGTGACCCTCCAGGTGGCGCCCGAGGTGCTGCCGGTGGCGCTGCCGTTCCTGTGCCTCCAGCCGCTGGTGGAGAACGCCGTCAAGCACGGGCTGGAGGACTCCACCGAGGAGTGCCTGATCACCATCGCCGCCCGGGACGCGGGCGCCGAGGCGGTGATCACCATCGAGGACAACGGGGTCGGCATGGATCCCGCCGTGCTGCGCCGGATCCTGGCCGGGGAGCGCAGCGGCTCCTCGTCGGGCATCGGGCTGACGAACGTGGACGAGCGGATCCGCCAGGTGTACGGGGACGCGTACGGCCCGGTGATCGAGACGGGCGTGGGCGCGGGCATGAAGATCTCCCTGAGGATTCCCAAGTACCGTGCGGGCGTGCACAGTTCGGGGCCGGGGCAGCAGCCGCGCCGGTCCTGACCGGGCCCCGGGCATGCCATCCTGGCCGAGGGGGTGTCCGGTGGATCAGTGCCGGACAAGGGCCGCGAGCCCGGCGTGATCCACAGGACACCCCCTGAGCGCGGACCGACTGCCAGGGCTCCCCTGGCGGCAGCCGGAGGACAGTCTGGGAGGTTCGCCGACGTGCTGGTCGGGCGGGAGCAGCAGCGCGAGGAGTTACGGGGCTGGGTGCGCGGCGGTGCGCGGGGGCTCGGCGGCCGCCTGGTCGTGGAGGGCGAGCCCGGAGCGGGCCGGACGGCGCACGTGTGCGAGGCGCTGACCGAGGCCGCCGCGCTGGGCTGCCGGGTGCGCTACGGGGCCGCCGACCCCTTCACGGCGGAGCTGCCGCTGCGGGCCGCACTGGACTGCCTGCACCCCGAGGGCGCCGACCGGGCGGCCGTGGTCGCCCTGCTCCGGGAGGCCCGGGAGGCGGAGCGGCCCGGCGGGGCGTGGCTCGCCGCCATGGACCTGCTGGTGTCCGGGGTCGAGGGGTGGTGTGCGCGGGGCCCGCTGCTGCTGGTCCTGGACGACCTGCACTGGGCGGACCCGGCGAGCCTGGCGCTGTGGCGGCGCCTGGGCCGGGCGGCGGAGCGGCTGCCGCTGCTGCTGGCGGCGACCCGAAGACCGCTGCCCCGGCGCCCCGAGGTGGAGCAGCTGTGCGCCGAGCTGGGCGCGGGCCCGGGCGGGCACAGCGTACGGCTGGAGCCGCTGACCGGGCCCGAGTCGGGCGAGCTCCTCCACGGGCGGCTGGGCGCACCCCCCGGCCCTCGCCTGCGCCGGGCCGCCGACCAGGCGGGCGGCAACCCCCGCCTCCTGCACGAGCTGGCCGCGCACTGGTCCCGGGCCATCGAGATCACCGCCGCCACCGCCGAACTGACCGTTGCGGAGGCGGAGTTGCCCGATCCTCCCGCATCCCTTCCCCGGGGCCTCGGCTACCTCTCCCGCGCCGCCTACACCACCCTGCGGCACGCCGCGCTGCTCGGGCCGGCCTTCACGCCGCGCGAGCTGGCCCTCGTACAGGCCCGGCCCGCCCGCGAGGTGCTGGCCGAGCTGGAGGAGCCGCTGCTCGCCGGGCTGTTGGAGGACGCCGGCGAGCAGCTGCGCTTCCGGCATCCCGCGCTGCGCCAGGCCCTGTACGCCGAACTGCCCCGGCCCGCCCGCTCCGCCCTCCACCAGGAGGCGGCCCTGGCCCTCGCCGAGGCCGGCCAGGATCCGGCCCGCACCGCCGAACAGCTGCTGGCCGGGGGCTCCTTGGACCGCTGGGCCGTGCGCTGGCTGGCGGACTCGGCGCAGGCCCTGATCGCGGCGGCGCCCGGCGCGGCCGCCGAACTGCTGGAGCGGGCCGTCGGCCAGGCCGACCGCGCGGACCGGGACGCCCTGGAGGGGAGCCTCGCGGACGCCGCCCTGATGCTGCGCCGCCCCGAGTCGGCGGAGCTGCTGACCACCCTCCACCGGCGGGCCGAGGATCCCGGGGCCCGGGCGGAGCTGGCCTTCAAGCTGGTGTCGGCGCTGATGATCGAGGGGGACATGGGCCGGGCGCTGGCCGTCACCGAGGACGCGCTGGCGGAACCGGTCCCCTCCCCCGCGCTCCGGCTGCGGCTGGAGGCCTGCCGGGTCCTGGCCCTGGCCGAACGGGGCTGCCCGGCGCAGGCCCACGTCCTGGCCGTTCCGGTGGTGGCGGAGGCGGCCCGGCTGGGCGATCCGCTGTGCGGGGCGGAGGCCCACCACGCGATGGCCTTCGCCCTGTTCCACCTGGGCCGCGGCCGGGAGTCACTGCGCCATGTCGCCGAGGGGATCGCCTGGGCCCGGCGCGCCCCCGAGGCCAACGACATGCGGTTGCTGCTCCTCGCCAACCAGGCCGAGGGGCATGAGCAGTTCGACGAGCCGGAGCCCGTCGCGGCGGCGCTGGGCGAGGCGCGGGAGCTGGCGCTCGCCACCCGCTCGACGGGACGGCTGGTGGTGACCGAGGCCCTGCTCGCCGAGTTCCGCTACCGGCTCGGCGACTGGGACGCCGCGCTCGCCGGGGTGGCCCGGGCGGACGGGCTGCCCGTCTCGGACGGCTGGCTTCCGGTGGTGGTGCACGGACTGCGGGCGCTCGTACGGGGCCACCGGGACGAGCGCGAGGCGGCGCAGGCCGAGCTCGCACTGCTCCCGCCGGCCGCGTTCGCGGCCCCGGCGGCCCGCCGCTACAGCGGGCACGTACGGCTGGCCCGGGCGCTGCTGGCGGAACGTGCGGGCCGGCCGGCCGACGCGGTGCGCGAGCTGCTGCCGGCGCTGGCGGACGGACCGGACGAGGCGAGGACGTACGAACGCCCCTGGATGCTCTCGGAGATCGTCCGGCTGTCCCTGGAGTGCGGGGACACGGCCACGGCCCGGGCGGCGGTGGCCGCCTGCGGGCGGACGGCGGCGGCGCTGGCCGAGTACCCGGGCCCGGCCCTGGCGCTGCTGCGCTGCGAGGGCCTGTTCGCGCAGGACCCGCAGCTGCTGGCGCGGGCGCTGGAGCGGGCGGAGCGCGCCGGCCGGCCGCTGGTGCTGGGCCACGCGTGGGAGGACCTGGCGGTGGCCCGGGCCTGGCACGGCGATCTGGCGGCGGCGCGGTCGGCGCTGTCGCGTGCGGTGGCCGCGTACGAGGAGCTGGGCGCGCGGTGGGACATCGCGCGGGCCGACGCCCGGCTGCGGAGCCTGGGGGTGCGGCGCGGCAGCCGTTCGGCGCGGCGGCGGGCGGCCAACGGGTGGGAGGCGCTGACCCCGGCGGAGCTGAAGGTGGCCCTGCTCGTCGCGCAGGGCCGCTCGAACCCGGAGATCGCGAGCGCCCTGTTCCTGTCCGCACGGACGGTCCAGACGCACGTCTCGCACATCCTGGCGAAGCTCCAGGTCCGTTCGCGGGCGGCGGTGGCCGCTCAGGCGGCGGCGCGGCGGTCGGGGCCGGAGCCGGCGCCGGGCCCGATGCCGGGGCCCGGGCCGTAACCGGGCATGGCGTCGCGCAGCACCCGCAGGGCGTAGTACGTACGGGACTTGACGGTCCCGGCGGGGACGCCGAGCGCCTCGGCCGCCTCGCAGACCGATGCCCCGCGGAAGTAGATCTGCACGAGCACCGCGCGGTGCTCCGGGCTGAGTGATCTCAGCGCGTCGCGGACGTCGAGGACGGTGACGGCCTGCTCGGTGCCGTCGTCGGCGACGGGCGCGTGGGTGTCGAGCGCGTCCGGCCCGACCTCGGCGGGCCGGACCTGGCGGGCCCGCCGGGCGTCGATGGCGAGGCGCCGGCCGACGGTGTAGAGCCAGGGCCGCATGGAGGCGTGGTCGCTCTCCAGCACCTCGGGGTGTTTCCAGGCGCGGAAGAGGGTCTCCTGGAGGAGGTCCTCGGCGCGGTGCCGGTCGCCGAAGGTGAGTCCGAGCAGGAATCCGTAGAGGGCTTTTCCGTGTTCGCTGTGCAGTCGCGCGAGGGCGTGGGCTTCGGTGCGGCGGCAGAGGGTCGTGGTCACGGGGTGCCCCTTCCAGGTCGGATGACCTGAGCGTGACGGACCCGGCGCCCGGAGTTATCCGCCGCATGGCGTATCCGCCCGCCACCTGCGCCGACCGGTCGAACGGCTCGCCGAACGGTCTCCCCGCCGAACGCCGGTGGCCCCGGGCCGCGTCCGCAGGGGACGGGCCCGGGGCCACCGGGAAAGCGGGAAAGCGGGAAAGCGGGAAAGCGGGAAAGCGGGAAAGCGGGAAACGAGGATGCGGGGACTAGCTCCAGCTGGCGTGCAGCGGCTTGCCCTCGGCGTAGCCCGCCGCCGACTGGACGCCGACCACGGCCTTCTCCTCGAACTCCGCGAGGGAGCCGGCGCCCGCGTACGTGCAGGACGAGCGGACACCCGCGATGATCGAGTCGATCAGGTCCTCGACGCCCGGGCGGGCCGGGTCCAGGAACATCCGCGAGGTCGAGATGCCCTCCTCGAACAGGCCCTTGCGGGCCCGGTCGTACGCGGACTCCTCGGAGGTGCGGTTCTGCACGGCGCGCGCCGAGGCCATGCCGAACGACTCCTTGTAGAAGCGCCCGTCGGCGGACTGCTGGAGGTCGCCCGGGGACTCGTACGTACCCGCGAACCAGGAGCCGATCATCACGTTCGAGGCACCGGCGGCCAGCGCCATCGCCACGTCGCGCGGGTGGCGGACGCCGCCGTCGGCCCACACGTGCTTGCCGTGCTTCTTCGCCTCCGCCGCGCACTCCAGCACCGCGGAGAACTGCGGGCGGCCCACGCCGGTCATCATGCGGGTGGTGCACATGGCGCCGGGGCCCACACCGACCTTGATGATGTCGGCGCCGGCCTCGATGAGGTCCTTGACGCCCTCGGCCGCCACGATGTTGCCCGCCACGATCGGGACCTGCGGGTCCAGCGCGCGCACGGCCTTGATCGCGTTGATCATCGACTCCTGGTGGCCGTGGGCCGTGTCGATGACGAGCGTGTCCACGCCCGCGTCGAGCAGCTGCTTGGCCTTCTGCACGAAGTCGCCGTTGATGCCGACGGCCGCCGCGATGCGCAGCTTGCCGTTCGCGTCGGTGGCCGGGGTGTACAGGGTCGCGCGCAGCGCGCCCTTGCGGGTGAGGAGGCCGACGAGCTTGCCGTCCTTGTCGACGGCCGGGGCCAGCTTGCGGTGGCCGGCGTCGAGCTTGTTGAAGGCCTCGCGGGGGTCGATGTCGGCGTCGATGAGCAGGAGCTCCTTCGACATGACCTCGGAGAGCTGGGTGAAGCGGTCCACGCCGGTCAGGTCGTGGTCGGTGACCACGCCGACCGGGCGGCCGTCGGCGTCGACGACGACACCGGCCCCGTGCGCCCGCTTGGGCAGCAGGGACAGCGCGTCGGCGACGGTCTGGGTGGGCGCCAGCGTGATCGGGGTGTCGAGCACGTGGTGGCGGGTCTTCACCCAGGAGATGACGTCGGTGACGACCTCGATCGGGATGTCCTGCGGGATGACCACGATGCCGCCGCGGCGGGCGACCGTCTCGGCCATGCGGCGGCCCGCGATGGCGGTCATGTTCGCCACGACGAGCGGAATGGTGGTGCCGGTGCCGTCGGGCGAGGAGAGGTCCACGCCCTGGCGGGAACCGACCGCGGAGCGGCTCGGCACCATGAACACATCGTCGTACGTCAGGTCGTACGGCGGCTTCTGGTCATTGAGGAAACGCACGTGCTGAACATCCCAGTCGATCGAAGGATCCGGCTGCGGCCCCGGCGGGCGGCCGGGGAAACGCACGTACTTCATTCTCCCATGGCCCGCGCTTCATGCCGCCCGGGCTGATCGTCCAGGACATACCGGGCCGTGTGGTCTTTTCCTACGGGACGGTCGGCCGTCCCTACGGGACTTTGGTCCTCTGCCGGTGGACCGGACCGGGCCGGTGGGCCAGGGGGAGGATCGATCCTCCGTACCGGGCCGCCGTGAACTCGGCGGCGATCGACAGGGCCGTCTCCTCGGGCGTGGCGCCGCCGAGGTCCAGTCCGATGGGCGAGCGCAAGCGGGCGAGCGCGGCCCGCGGCACCCCCTCCTCGCGCAGCCGCTGCTCGCGTGCGGCGTGGGTGCGCCGCGATCCCATGGCTCCGACGTAGCCGAGCGGCAGCCGCAGGGCGAGGGCCAGCAGGGGTACGTCGAATTTGGCGTCGTGGGTGAGGACGCAGACCGCCGTACGGGAGTCCACCCGGCCCGCCTCCCATTCCGCGGCCAGGTGCCGGTGCGGCCAGTCCACGACCACCTCGTCGGCGTCGGGGAAGCGGGCCGGCGTCGCGAAGACGGGCCGGGCGTCGCAGACGGTGACCCGGTGGCCCAGGAAGGCCCCGATCCGGGCGAGGGCGGCGGCGAAGTCGATCGCGCCGTAGACGATCAGCCGGGGCGGCTCGGCGGCCGATTCGACCAGCAGCGTCAGCGGCTGCCCGCACAGCCCGCCGGCGGTGCCGAGCTCGGCCGTCCCGGTGCGCCCGGCCAGCAGCAGGTCCCGTACGTGCACGGCGGCGGCCCGGTCCAGGGCCGCGCCCCCGCCCAGGCAGCCCTCGTACGATCCGTCGGGGTGGACGGCGAGCGCCCGGCCGAGCTGCGGCGGCGGGCCGGAGACCACCCGGGCCAGCGCGGCCCGGGCCCCGCCGGCGGCGGCTTCCAGCACGGAGCCGAGGACGGGCCGCACCGGATCGTGCCCGCGCACCGGGGTGACGAGCACGTCCAGGACTCCGCCGCAGGTCAGGCCGACGGCGAAGGCGTCGTCGTCGCTGTATCCGAAGCGGTGCACGCCGCCTTCGCCGGAGGCGATGGCGTCGAGGCACAGCTCGTGCACGGCGGACTCCACGCAGCCGCCCGAGAGGGAGCCGAGGGCGGTGCCGCCGGCGTCGACGGCGAGCGAGGCGCCCGGGCCGCGCGGCGCGCTCCCGGTGACGGCGACCACGGTGGCCAGGGCGAACTCCCGGTGCGCGGCGCACCACGCGCGTAGCTCCTCGGCGATGTCGAGCATCAGCGGATGTACTCGCGTCTCGCGCTCTGGCCGGGGATCAGCGGCCGCGGCGGCAGCACCGGCGGCCCGGTCCGCGGCACGGGACCGGGCGCTCCGGTGCGCGGCCTGGGGGCCGGCGCCCCGCCGATCGCGGGCCGGCCGGGCGGGGGGAATCCGTCCGGGATCCGGCCGCGGGCGCTGAGCAGCTTCGACGCGTGGGCGACGCTCGCGAGCGTGGCGTGGTGGTGCCAGCCACGGAAGGAGCGGCCCTCGAAATCACGGATGCCTACGGGTTCGCAGGTCTCGGTGAAATCGACGGATACCCGGTCGGTGAGTTTGGCGAGCAGGAAGAGCTGGGCCAGCGGCCGGTCCCCGATGTTGGTGATCCAGAACTCGGAGGGCAGCAGGGCGGCTTCGGTCCAGGCGCCGACGAGCAGCAGCGGGGTGGGCGGCATCGGTACGGGGCGGTCCTCGCCGGGGGTCGCGAGGATGGCGGCCGAGGTCAGCAGGGTCACCGCTCCTTCGGCGCGGCCGTGCCGGGTCCATTCGACGACGCGCCGCTGGGAGCGCAGGGAGTCGATGAGTTCGCGGGCGGGGGCGGTGTGCGGTCCGGGCTTGTGCCGGCCGGCGCCGCCGAAGGAGACGGGCAGCGAGCCGTCGACCTTGAAGACGAAGGGGATGTCCTGTAGCGCGAAGGACTCGATGCTCTGCGGTATGTCGGTGTTGGCGACCTCCATCACCACGGGCCGGCGCTGGAGTTGCCAGGTGGCGGCCATCCGCTGGACGGCGTGTACGGCGTCCTGGGCGGGGGTGAGCGAGCGGGCGGTGTCGGGGATGCCGGCCCGCCGGCGGCGCATCAGCTCGTTCGTCCAGGGCCCCGGGAGGGTGAGGGTCCATTCGACGGGGAAGCTGGCCTCGCTGGAGGCGAGCCAGATGCCGCTGGCCTGCTGGCAGTTGGCGGTGCGGCCGAGCTGGGGGACGAACTGCCGGCCGACCCCGACGGAGCGGTCGCCGGCCTTCTCGATGACCATGGGCTGGACCACCCAGGCCAGCGGGCGCTGGGCGGTGCGTTCGAGGTACTGGGCGAGGGAGCGGCGCACCGGTGTCCAGTCCCACGGGGACTTGCTGATGAACTGCTGGAGGCTCTGCTCGACGGAACTCGCCCCTGTTCCGGCGATGTTACGGATTGTTTTCTTCCCGCTGGTCCGCACGAGGCCGTTGAGATAAACGCGGGCCCAGTTTCGCTGGTCCCGCCGGGGTAAGGATTCGAAGAAAAGAGAGATCAGGACGTCGATCAATTCGGAGATTTCCTTGGTGGATTCCTCCGGCAGGACTGCGCGAGCCATCTGGGCCTCCCCCGCGACCACTAGATCCAATACCCTACTTGACCGTACTGAGCGGCCGTAGGCCCCGGCGGCTACTTCCTGAGGTCGCTCGCAGATTCGAGCCGCTCTTCCTCTACCACGAGGGGGATGGGGATCTGGTTCGCCGCATAGTAGAGCGCGATCAGGAAGTGTGTGGCGAGAGTGAGGGGAGCGGAGAAGAAGGACAGGAGAACGGTCAAGGGGTAGGCCACGGCGCCGAGGCCGAAGCGCACGCGGGTGGCCCGGGCGCCGTCCTTGTCGACCCGCTCGTGGAACAGGTGGCCGACCCGCGTGACATACCACCAGAAGGCCAGGAACGCCAGCGCGTAGGCGACGGTGACCGAACTGTAGAGGACCGCGGCGGCGTTGGCGGAGCCGCCCTCCTCGACGAGGTGCTCGGCGAGAACGGTGGTGGTGTAGGGAATCACCGATACCACCATCAGCACCAGGAGATTCAGGAACAACAGCGGCCGGTCCACCCGCTTCAGGTGACTGAAGATGGTGTGGTGATTCACCCACATCACGCCGATGATGAGGAAACTCACCACGTATGCGGCATAGTGCGGCCACTGTTCCGACACGCCGTGCCAGAAGTCCGATCCCTTTTCCTCCGGAACCTTTAGTTCCAGGACCAGAATCGTGATGACGATGGCGAATACACCGTCACTGAATGCCTCGACACGTCCGGTTTCGCGTTCCATGACCTCCCCTTTGCCATTTCACGGGCCGAGCCAATCCGGGCCGGCCCGAGCCCTGATCCCGGTCGCCCGGAAGGGCTTGCACGTGCGGGGAGGGCGCTGCCTCCGCCCTCCCCGCACACGCTACCCAGATATCGTTGATCAGCCGCCGAAACCGGCGGTCTGGCGCCAGATCCGGCCATCGCGGACCACGAGTGTCCCGAACGCGTGCTCCGGTTCTCCGTTCAGGTTCATGATCGCGCGGTAGAAGATCGTGTCCTCGGTCTCGATGTACTCCTGGAGCTCCACCAGGGTCGGCTTCACCGTCAGGTACCCGGTGAACGTCTCGCGCACGGCGTCGATGCCGACGGAGACCCCCTCGAAGCGCAGCAGCACCGCGTCGTCGGTGTAGTTCTTCATGACCGCCTCGATGTCCAGGGCGGCCAGCGCCTCCATCTGGCGGACGAACACCGGGTGGAGCTTGGAGATGTCGTACTGGGCCATGTCGACTCCCTGTCCTTCAACTGGTGGTGGAGTGGCTGGAGATGGGTTCATCAGGTGTTTCGGCGCAGGCGGCGGCCGCGGTGAGCGGCAGCCGGACCACCATCCGGGTCTCGCCGGGACGCGAGCGGGCGGTGATCGAGCCGTGGTGGCGCTGGGTCACGATGCGGTAGCTGAGGTGCAGTCCGAGGCCCGTTCCCTTCCCCACGTCCTTGGTCGTGTAGAAGGGTTCGAAGATCCGCGGCAGGGAGTCCTCGGGGATGCCCCGCCCGGTGTCGGCGATCTCCACGACCAGGCAGACGCCTTCGGCGCGCACCCGCAGGGTGAGGGTGCCGGCGCCCTCCATGGCCTCGGCGGAGTTGTCCACCAGGTTGGTCCACACCTGGTTCAACTCACTGGGATAGCCCGCCAGTTCGGGCACGTCCGGTTCGTACTCGCGCACGATGGTGATCCCGGCGAGCTTCGCACGCAGGACGACCAGCGTGTTCTCGATCCCGTCGGCCACCGCGAAGCGCTGTTCGGGTGCCCGGTCGAGATTGGCGTAATCCCGGGTGGCGGCGACGAGTTGGGAGATCCTGGGGCCGGCCGCGCGCAGTTCCGCGGCGAGCGAGCGGATCTCCAGCAGGGCCGCCAGGTGGTCGAGGGCGGCGGGCAGGGCCGGCTCCCCGACCCCTTCCAGCCGCTCCAGCAGCCAGCCCAGCTCCAGCCCGAGGTCCGAGATCCCCGATCCGAGCAGCCCGGGCCGCTCGGTGCCCGCCTCCTCGGCCCAGTCGGCGATCTCCTCCTCGGCGTCGGCCTGGGCGAACGGATCGGTGGTGACCGGCGGCGGCAGCTTGTCGAGCTCCTCGGCCAGCCGGTCGAACACGGAGCGCTCCGCGCCCGTCGCCGCGGCGCCCCAGGCCTGCGCGGTCCGCGTGAGGCCCTCCAGGGCCGGTGCCAGCTCCTGCGCGGCCCGGGCCACGGCCGCGGCCGGGTTGTTCAGCTCGTGCGCGAGGCCGGCGGCCAGGGTGCCGAGCGCCTCGACGGTGGCCCGCTTGCGGGCCTGCACCTCCGAGGACTTGATCCGCCAGGCCAGCACCGGGATCAGCACGGCCGCCACCCCGTGGCAGCGGGTCAGCATCTCGAAGAACACCGGCTTCGGATACGCGACGACGGTGGTCGCCGGGCCGCTCGCGGCCGCGGTGGCCACGTACGCCCCGTCCGTCAGCAGCGGCAGCTCCCCGGTGAAGCGGTGCGCGGCGGAGGGCTTTCCGTCGTGCTCCTCGGCGGCGGCGCTCTCCTCCTCGGTGGAGTGCCGGGTCAGCACCTCCTCCCGGCCGTCCACGACCTTGGTGACCACGAGCCCGCCCGCGAGCAGGACGTGGAAGCCGGTGGCCTCCTCGCCGTCCCGGAACAGGACCTCCCCGTCGCCGAGGACCCGCGGCTCGGAGACGGAGACCAGCCAGTCCAGCTGGTCCTCGGTGAGTCCGGCGAAGATCTCCAGCCCGAGCAGGGCCGACCGCAGCTCCGCGGCGCTCATGTCGGCAGCCTTCATGGCGTGCTCCCTTCGGCCCGGGTGCGGGCGGCCAGCCGCAGTGTGACGAACAGGGCCAGCGCGCACACCCCGGCGACGGCGGCCATGAAGCCGACCGAGGTGCGGTGCAGGCCGTGGATGTTGGTGAGCATTCCGGCGAGCACCGCCGGCACGCTCATCGCGAGGTACGCGAAGACGTAGACGGCCGCGGTCAGTTCACCGCGGTGCGCCGGGTCCGCGAGCCCGCTCAGCGCCCGGAAGGAGCCGAGGAACGCCGCGCCCCAGCCGCCCCCGAGGACGGCGGTGCCCACGAGGAACACGGGGGCCGAGCGCAGGCCCAGCGCGAGCAGGACCAGGCCCAGCCCGGCCAGCAGCCCGCACAGGCCCAGGACGGCGGTGCGCAGGGCCTCGACGCGGCCCAGCAGCAGCTGGGCCGCGGTGGCGGCGCCCGCGAGCAGGGCCACGGTGGCCCCGCCGACCAGGTAGTTGGAGCTGCCGAGCAGCGAGAGGGCCAGGTGCGGCCCGAGCGAGAGGTAGAAGCCGCCGACGGACCAGACGGCGACGATGGTCAGGACGAGGACCGCGAACCGGCCCCGCACGGCGGCCGGGACGTGGATCCGGCGCGCGCTGATCCGCATCCGGCCGCCGGAACGGGCCTCGGGAGCGCTCTCACGCATCCTGAACACCCCCACCAGCGTGACCGCGAAGGCGGCGACCAGCAGCAGGTAGCTGAGCACGGTCGGGGCGGGCGCGTACTGGACGAGCAGCCCGGCCCCGATCCCGCCGAGCCCGATCCCCACCGTCGGCCCCGCGCTGTTGACCTGGGCGCCGAGCGCCGGCCGTGAGCGCGGGGCGAGTTCGAGCAGGGCGGCGCCCATCGCCCCGGTGGCCAGGCCCACCGCGAGGCCCTGCACCGCACGGGCGGCGAGCAGCAGTCCGAGCCCCTGCGCCCCGGCGAACAGCCCCATGGAGACGATCGCCAGGACCAGGCCGACGCCGAGCACGGGGCGGCGGCCCAGGGTGTCCGAGAGGGAGCCGAACAGCAGGAGCCCGATCAGCACGGTGACGGCGTACAGGGCGAAGACCACCGTGATCATGCCGGAGGACAGGCCCCATCTCTGCTGGTAGAGCACGTAGAGGGCGGAGGGTACGGACGAGGAGAGCATCAGCAGGACGAGCACCGCCCCGACCACCCAGAAGCCGGAGCCTCTGGGGGCCGCGGCCGCCTGGGCGGCCGGACCGGCCGGAACCCCCGTGGTCGTCCTGGACAATTCGGCCACTGCGTCAACTCCCCGTGGTGGGCGGTCAGGCGAGGGCCTGGTCTGCCCTCTGCAGCGCGCGGGCGGCGAGCACCCCCGCGAGGTGGCCGAGGTACTCGGCCGAGGTGCCGCGCCCGGGGACGAACAGCTCCCTGGGCTCGGCGCGGAAGGCCGCGAGCACGGCCTCCGTCGTGTACGGGCCCCCGCGCAGCCGGTCTTCGACCCCGCGCAGCCGCAGCGGGCGGGCGGTGGCCCCGGCGACCGCGATGCGCGGCCCGTCGGGGGTGATCCGTACGGCGGTGGCGCAGACCGGGTAGCGGGTGGCCCGGTCGGCGGTCTTCTCGAAGGCGGCGGCCCGCCCGGCGGCGGGCACCAGCAGTGCGGTGACCACGGCCCCGGCCGGCGCCCCGGAGACGGCGAACTCCTCGGCGGGCACGGTCCACCGGCCGCCGGGTCCCGCCAGTTCGACCGCGGCGTCCGCGGCGATGGCCGCGACCGGCAGGTCGGTGGCGCGTCCCGCGGCGGCGAGGTTCCCGCCGGCCGTGCCGAGGTTGCGGACCTGGGGGTCCCCGTTGGCCCGGGCGGCGGCCGCCAGTTCCGGGGCCTCGGCCAGGACGGCCGCGTGGCCCGCGAGTTCGGCGAGGGTGGTCAGCGCGCCGATCCGGATCACGCCGGCGCTCCGCTCGACGCCGCGGAGCTCTTCGAGGTGGCGCACGTCGACGAGCAGCCGGGCGGTGTCCTCCCCGGTGCGCAGCCCGGGCAGCAGGCTCTGGCCGCCGGCCAGCACCCGGGCGCCCCGGGTGCCGGAGAGGAGGGCCAGGGCCTCTTCGAGGCCGACGGGCCGGACGTAGTCGAACTCGGTGAGGATCACTGGGCTTCCCCTCTCAGGCGGCGCCAGACCTTCTCGGGGGTGAGCGGCATGTCGATGTGCTGTACACCCAGGTCGGACAGGGCGTCGACGACCGCGTTGACGACGGCCGCGGCGGGCGGCACGGTGGCGATCTCGCCGGCGCCCTTGGCGCCCAGCGGGTTGTGCGGGCTGGGCGTGGTGGTCTTGCCGAGCGTGAAGAACGGTACGTCCGCGGCGCGCGGCAGGGCGTACTTGGTCAGGTCCGAGCTGAGCAGCAGGCCCTGTTCGTCGTATACGGCGGCCTCCATCAGCGCCTGCCCCAGGCCGTGCGTGATGCTGCCCTCGATCTGCCCGAGGACGATCTTCGGGTTGCCGATGTTCCCGGCGTCGTCGACGGCGGTGTACGCCACCACCTCGGTCTCGCCGGTGAGTTCGTCGACCTCGACGACCGCCACGTGCGTGCCGAAGGGGTAGTTGAAGTCGGGCGGGTCGAAGTGGGTGGTCTCGTCGAGGGCCGGCTCGATCTCGTGGGGCAGTCCCCAGCCGTACCACATGGCCATCGCCAGCTCGGCGAAGGTCTTGGTGTTCTCCTCGTTGCCGTCCTCGTGGACCTTGCCGCCCGCGTAGACGACCTTGTCCTCGGGGACGCCGAGGAAGACGGCCCCGGCCTTGACCAGCTTCGCCTTGATCTTCCGGGCGGTGAGGGCGACGGCGGGCGCGGCCATGCTGTAGGAGCGCGAGCCGTACGTGCCCTGCCCGTACGGGGCCTTGAGGGTATCCCCCTCGTACACCTGGACCAGGGCCGGGTCGATGCCGAGCTCGTCGGCGGCGACCTGCGCGAAGACCGTGTGGTGGCTCTGGCCGGTGGAGGCGGAGCCGACGGTGACGGTGACCTCGCCGGTCGGGTGGACGCGGATGTTCGCGCTCTCCCAGGTGCCGCCGAGCATGCCCTCCTTGGACATCCGGGTGGAGGGGCCGACCCCGCAGATGGCCACGTAGGTGGCGATGCCCACGCCGAGCCGCTTGCCGCGGGTGCGGGCCTCGGCCTTGCGGGCGGGCATGTCGGCGTAGCCCGACAGCTCCATCGCCTGGTCGAAGTTCACCTGGTAGTCCCCGGAGTCGTACGTCCAGCCGAGGCCGTTGTCGTACGGGAACTTCTCGTTCGGCACCAGGTTCTTGCGCCGGACGGCGGCCGGGTCCATGCCGATCTCGGAGGCGAACCGGTCGACGAGCCGCTCCATCAGGAAGGCCGCCTCGGCGCGCCCGCTGCCGCGCTGGGCGCCGAGCGAGACGGTGTTGGTGAACGCGGCGTACACCTCGCAGAAGGCGGCCGGGATGTCGTACATGCCGCTGATGGAGCGGCCCATCAGGGCGGTGGCGACACCGGGGCCGATGGTGGAGGGGTACGCGCCGAGGTTGGCGTAGCTGGTGGCCCACAGGCCGGTCATCCGGCCGTCGCGGGTGCCGGCGAGCACCACGTGCTGGCGGTGGTCGCGGCCCTGGACGGTGGAGTTCATCAGCCCGGTGCGGGTGTCCACCCATTTCACGGGCCGGCCCAGCGCCTTGGAGAGCAGCAGGACGAGCGCCATGTCGGGGTACAGGTACCCCTTGGTGCCGAAGCTGCCGCCGACGGTCGGGGCGATCACCCGGAGCTTGTTGAAGGGGATGCCGAGGACCAGTGCGGCGAGCAGGAAGCGGTGGTTGTGCGGGCCCTGGGTGGAGGCGTACAGCGTGTACTCGTCGGTGGCGGCGTTGTAGTCGCCGACCGCGCCGCGCGGCTCGATGGGGCTGTTGATGGTGCGCTGGTTGACCAGGTCCAGCTCGACCTTGACCTCGGCCTCGGCGAGGGCCGCTTCGGTGCGGTCCTTGTCGCCGCAGGTCCAGTACGCGTTCAGGTTGCCCGGTACGGCCTCGTGCAGCTGGGGCGCGCCCTCGGCGAGTGCCGCGTCGGCCCGGGTGACCACGGGCAGCGGTTCGTACTCGACGGCGATGGCGGCCAGCGCGGCGGTGGCCTGGCGCGGGGTCTCGGCGACGACCACGGCGATCGGGTCGCCGACGTGCCGGACGGTGTCGCCGGTCAGGACCGGGCGGGCGCCGGGAAGCCCGTAGGGGTGGGGCGGGAAGTGGCTCTCGACCCCGCCGGGGATCCAGATGCAGGGCAGCGGCATCACGTCGGTGAAGTCGGCCGCGGTGGCCACCTTCAGCACGCCGGGCATGTGCTCCGCGGCCTTGGTCTCGATGGAGCTGATCTTCGCGTGGGCCACCGGGCTGCCGAGGATCGCCATGTGGGCGGTGCCGGGCAGGTCGATGTCGGCCACGTACTTCGCCTCGCCGCGCAGCAGCTGCGGATCCTCGCGGCTGTCCAGCGGCTGGCCGAGCAGGCCCGATCCCTGGAGGGGGGCCTCCCCCGTCACTGCGGTCATCTCCCTCACACCTCCTCGGCGGACGCGGAGGCGGACACGGACGCCGGCTGGGGCTCGGGCCCGGCGGGCGCGGAGACGGCGGCGCCCCCGCTGATCTCCTCGGGTATCTCGGTCCGGGCGGCGGAGCAGGCGCGCTGCACGCCCCGTACGACGCTGTGGTAGCCGGTGCAGCGGCACAGGTTGCCGGTGAGCCACTCGCGGATCTCGGGCTCGGTGGGCGCCTCGCGGTCCGCGGTGTTCTCGACGAGCTCGCCGAGGGCCATCACCATGCCGGGGGTGCAGAACCCGCACTGGGTCCCGTGCTCCTGGCGCAGGGCCTCCTGGAGGCCGTTGAGTTCGCCGCCGCGCGTGGTGACCCCCTCGATGGTGGTCACCCGGGAGCCGGCGGCGGACGCGGTGAGGATCAGGCAGCTCTTGACCGAGCGTCCGTCGAGCTGGACGACGCAGGTGCCGCACTGGCCGGTGTCGCAGCCGACCTTGGTTCCGGTCAGCCCGAGGCCGTCGCGGATCCGTTCCACGAGCAGTTCGTTCGGCTCGGCCGCGAACTGCTCGGGTCTTCCGTTCACGTTCAGTGAGAGATCCATGCCAGCGCCTGCGCTTCCGTGAGCGGCCGGTTGAAAAGGGGCCCGCCGGGCTGCTGGAGAATTCCTCCGGAGTGCAGCGAGCCGGTGTCGACGGGCGCGAATCCCACATCCGCGATGATTCCCGCGACGATTTCCTTCGCCTTCTCGTCGTCGCCCGCCGTGAAATGGGCCAGGCGTTCGCCCCCCGCTCCGCCGGCGACGGCGAGAGTCTCGAAATGCATGGTGTTCAGGGATTTCACGACCCGGGCGCCGGGATACCACTCGGCGACCAGTTCGCTGGAGGCGCGCCCGCCCAGGTCGGCGGGCTTGCCGCCGCCGCTGAACGCGTTCGTGGCGTCCACCAGCACCTTGTCCTGGACGGCCGCGGACGGGAGGAGCCCTTGGACGCTCGCGTACGGCACCATCAGCACCAGCAGTTCGGCCTGGTCGGCGACCTCGGCGGGGTGCGCCGCCGAGGCCGCCGGGCCCAGTTCGGCCAGTAAGGCGCCGATGGACTCGGGGCCGCGGGCGTTGGCCAGTAAGACCTCGTGGCCGGCCGCCACCAGGATCCGCGCGAGGGTCGAACCGATCCGCCCGGTGCCGATGATGCCTGTGCGCATTGCCGCTCCTACTCCGTCGGTTCGCTCGGTCGGTCAGCCGGTCGGGAACTCAGTCCATGCCGATCCAGACCGACTTGGTCTGCGTGTAGCTCTCCAGGGATTCCGGCCCGCACTCGCGCCCGTATCCGGAGGCCTTGTAGCCGCCGTAGGGCACGGAGGGGTCGTACTGGTTGTAGCAATTCACCCAGACCGTGCCGGCCTTGATCTGGGAGGCCACCCGGTGGGCGCGCCGGAGGTCCTTGGTGTGGACGCCCGCGGCGAGCCCGTACGCGCTGTCGTTGGCGATCCGGATCGCGTCTTCCTCGGTGTCGAAGGGGATGATCGACAGCACCGGGCCGAAGATCTCCTCCTGCGCGATCCGCATGCCGTTGTCGACGCCGGTGAAGATCGTCGGCAGGAAGTACAGGCCCTGGCTGGAAGCCCCCTCCGGGGTCCAGCCGGTGCCGCCGGTCCGCAGGACCGCGCCTTCCTTCTCGCCGATCTCGATGTACGAGCTGACCTTCTCGAACTGGCCGCGGTGGGCCAGCGGTCCGAACAGGGTCTCCGGGTCGCGCGGGTCGCCGGGCTTGAGGGCGGCGGCCCGGCTCACCAGGCGTTCGACCAGTTCGTCGTGGAGGGGGCGCTGGAGCAGCAGGCGCGAGCCGGCGGTGCAGATCTCGCCCTTGTTGTAGTAGATGCCGAAGAAGGCGAGCTCCTCGGCGGCGTCCAGGTCAGCGTCGGCGAAGACGATGTTGGCGGACTTGCCGCCGAGCTCCATCGTCACCTTCTTCAGGGTGCCGGCCGACTTGCGGATGATCGTCTGGCCGACCGCGGTGGAGCCGGTGAAGGCGATCTTGTCGATGTCGGGGTGGCCGGTGAGGGTCTCACCGAGCTCCACGCCCGGACCGGTGATCACGTTCAGCACGCCGTCCGGGATCTCCGCCTCCTGGAAGAGCTCGGCGATCTTCAGCGCGGTGAGCGGGGTGGCCGGGGAGGGCTTGTGGACGACCGTGTTGCCCGCTGCCAGCGCCGGTGCGATCTTCGTCATCGACAGCAGCAGCGGGAAGTTGAACGGGGTGATGGCGCAGACCACGCCCAGCGGTTCGCGCAGGGTGTACGCGAGCTGCCCGCCGGCCGGGGCCCGCGAGGAGCCGTCGACCCGGGTCACGGCGCCGGCGTAGTAGTGCATGAGCTGGGCGGCCATGGGGGCGTCGACCGTGCTGGAGAAGGCGAACGGCTTGCCCATGTCCACCGTCTCCAGCAGGGCGATTTCCTCCAGATCGCGCTCGATGAGCTCGCCGACCCGGTTCAGCCGCAGCGCGCGTTCCTGGGCGGACAGTCTGCTCCAGGGACCTTCCTCGTACGCCTGGCGGGCGGCGGCCACGGCCGCGTCCGCGTCCGCGGCGGCGGCCTGGGCCACCGGTACGATCTCCTGTCCGTCCACGGGGCTGATGTCCGGCTCGGTACGGCCGTCCTGGGCCGAGACCCATGTGCCGCCGATGAACAGCTTCCCGGGGTTGGCCAAGGGCTGGTCGCTGAGCGCGCGCTTGGTCATGGCTGCCTTCCGGTGTCGGATGCGGGGGCTTTCTATCCCTTGGCGAGCTGCTGTAGGAACGTCTCGGCAAGGGCCTTGGAGGAGTACGGGTTCTGGCCGGTGGTGAGCTTGCGGTCCACGACCACGTGCGAGTCCCAGATCTTTTCGGCCTTCTCGTAGCGCGCGCCGAGCCGGGTGAGCTCGGCTTCGAGGATCAGCGGGAGGCGGCCGGCCATGTTGGTGACCATCTCCTCGCTGTGCGAGAAGGCCGTCATCCGGTAGCCCTCGAACGGCCAGCGGCCTTCGCCGTCGCGCAGCGCGAGCAGCGAGGTGTGGCCGTGGCAGACGGTGGCGAGCGGCTTGTCCTGGGCGAGGGCCCAGCGCAGGATCTGGGCGAGCTCGTCGGAGTGGGGCAGGTCTCCGATCGCGCCGTGGCCGCCGCTGACGTAGATCCCGTCGTACTCGGCTATGTCCTTCTCTCCGAGGGACTCCAGGGCGAGGGGGCTTTTGAGCTGGGGGGTGCTCTCGACGACTCTCACGTACTCGGCGGCGTTGGCCGCGTCCTCGTTCGGCGAGCCCTCGGGGCGGACCCACTGGAGGAACTGCGGGTCGATGCTGGTCTGGTCGACCGTGGGGGCCTGGCCCCCGATCGTCGCCACGTCCACGGTGTGGCCTGCGGCCTTGAAGAGGGTAAAAGGAACGACGAATTCCTCGGCCCAGAAACCCGAGGGGTGTTGTTCCCCGTCCAACAGGTGGAGCGTTGCCTTGGCCGTCATGACGACGAGAATCTTCATGACTGTTCTCCTTGTTCTGGAATCGCTGCCGATTCAACACGCCCCCCGCAGGGGGCGTAAGGGGGGAGCGTCAGGCGCGCGATACTTCGTGAGGTGCGTCCAACGCGGAGATGATGGTGCGGAATTCACCGACCAGGGGGTGGTCGGGATGGGCTTCGGCGAATATGCGTTCGCCGTACAGGGCGGCCATTTCCGGCACATAGGGAAGGATTCCGGCCAGGGGGGCGCCGTACACCTCCTCGGCACGCCGGCGGATCCGCTCCCCGTCGATGCCCTCGGGGGCCATGCTCATGACCAGAGCCCGCCGGCAGGCCAGCCGCCCGGCGAGGGCGATGGTCTCCTCGACCCCGGAGAGGTCGATCCGGTCGGCCCGGGCCATGATCATGAGTACGTCGGCGCTCGCCATGGCGGTCACCGACTCGTTGTTCAGTCCGGCGTGGGTGTCGAGCAGCAGCACGTCGAGCGCGTAGCACTCGACCAGCCGGTCGAAGCCCTCCGGCAGCAGCCCCACGTCGTATCCGCTGGTCATGAGCTCGCGCAGGGCCGCCGTCCCGGTCCGCGCCGGTACGACGTACAGCCCGGGCACGCCGACCTGCTGGGCCGTGGACTCGATCTCGCAGCGCCCGAGCAGGTAGTCGGCCAGGGAGGGACCCGGGCCGAGCCGGAAGAGCAGGTCCAGGGTGGGCGACTGGATGTCCGTGTCGACCACCCCCACCCGGCGCCCCTCGCCCGCGATGAGCAGGGCGAGGTTCGCCAGTACCGAGGACTTTCCGGTGCCCCCGCGGTGCGAGTGCACCACGATGGTCCGGGCCATCAGGCCACCGCCGCACGGCCCGCGGCCGTGGTCCGGTCCCCGTGCGGCCCCCGCGCCGCACGTGGCCGGTGCAGGGCCAGCATGGTGACGTCGTCGTGCTGTTCGGCCGTTCCGGTGTGCTCCCGTACCGCGGTGTCCATGAGGTCGACCACCTCCCTGCCGCTCACCGGGGGGCCGGCGAGCAGCTCCAGCATCCGCTCGTCACCGAGGAAACTGCCGTTGGGGCAGCGGGCCTCCGGCACTCCGTCGGTGAACACGAACAGGGTGTCGCCCGGGTTCAGCTGGGCGTAGCCGAGCGTGTACACGCAGTCCGGCAGTACCCCGACGGCGGGTCCGGTCACCTCCAGGGCGAGCGGCTCGCCACCGTCGGCGCGCAGCAGCAGCGGCGCGTTGTGGCCCCCGTTGATGTACACGAGGCTGCCGGTCGCGGGATCGAGCACCCCGAAGAACAGGGTGGCGAAGTAGCCCTGTCGGAGGTGGTTGCGGGTCAGGTAGCCGTTGGTGGCGGTGACCGCGTTGAGCAGCGGTGTCGCGCCGACCACCGGGATCCGCCGGCTGCCGCCCGCACGCCCGGCGGCCACCAGGTGCTGGAGTCCGCTGTTCTCCGCGGTGTGCCGCAGCAGCGAGCGGATGAGCGCCATGAACAGCGCGGCGCCGACCCCCTTGTCGCAGACGTCGGCGACGACGAAGGCGAGGCGGCGGCCGCGGGAGATCTCGAAGACGTCGTAGAAGTCCCCGGCGACCTGCCGGGCGGGCCGGAAGCGGACGTCGATCTCCCAGCCATCGGGGACCGGCAGCGATTCGGGCAGGAAGCCGGCCTGGATCTCCCGACCGATCTCCAACTCCTTCTCGTACCCCATGAGTTCGGCGCGGGCATCGGCTTCGCGCAGGGTGCGGCCGAGTCCGGCCCGCTCCGAGCAGCTGTGCAGCCGGGCCCCGACGAGGGCGGGCAGGAAGGGCGGTACGAGGTAGTCGTGGCCGAGCCGGACGTGCTCCTCCAGGGCGGCGAACTCCGTCACCGTCCAGACGACCACGATGGGGGCCCCGGCCCAGCGGCGCAGCCGCCGTACCGCGAGGCGCACCGACTCGCCGTCGGCCTCGGCCGGGGCGAGCAGGACGTCGGCCACGGGCAGCTCGTCGAGCGGGCCGCCCCGCAGCTCGGCCAGCGTGCGGGCGACGAGCTCCGCGTCCATCGAGCGCAGCGCGTCGAGCAGTTCGAGCGGAGGCGGCGGGTACTCGTCGAGGATGATCACGGTCGTGGAGGGCATGGGTCCGTCCCCTCAGCGTTCACAGTCAGCGTGCTGATGTTGCGGCCGTCCCTGCGTACGTAGCTGAATTCGTCCACGCTGGTCAGCGCCAGGTGGATGCCGAGTCCGCCGATCCTGCGCCGCTCGGGGGGAACCCCGGGAGCCGGGGGCAGACAGCCCTCGACGGGGTCGAACGCCGGAGCGGAGTCCGCTATGGAGATCTGCACCCGGCCGGGACCGGAGCGGCCGCGGACGGTGATCCGCCCGTCGCCGCCCCGGTACCCGTGCATCACGATGTTCGTGGCCAGCTCGTCCACGGCCAGCCGGATCCGGTACGCGGGCCCCTTGCCCAGGCCCGCCCGGCCGGCCAGCCGCAGGACGAACGAGGCGATGTCGCCCAGTGCCCCCAGCGTGGCGGGCACCTCCAGTTCGGCGGGCGTCCTCGCCAGTTCGACCATGTCACTCATGCGCTTCACTCATCGGAGAGCACGATGCTGCGGTCCAGCCCGGCCGTCCGGATGGTCCGGGACACGGGCTCGATCGCGCCGACCACCTTGATGGTCACGTGGTTGGCGACCTTCTGCTGGGCGAAGACCAGGGACCGCAGTCCGGCGCTGGCCATGTAGCCGACGCCGGCCATCCTGATCTCGACCGTGCCGGTGCCGTGCCCGGCGGCCTTCTCGATGGTCTGGTGGAAGTCCGGCGCGGTCTTGGCGTCCAGCTCGCCCGCCAGTTCGATCACGGTGGTGTCGCCCTCGATGCTCAGGGACACGGAAAGCGGCATGTCAGGTCTCCTTCGGCGCTGCGGTTGGAGCGTTCGGTGGGATCGGTGAGCGGCGCGGCTAGAGCTCGGGATCGGGCGTCCGGCCGACCAGGATCACGACCGAGCGCGGACCGATCAGGTACTTCCCGGCGTTCTCCAGCTCGGGCTCGCCGCCCGGGGTGCGGATGTCGTGCGGGGCCTCGGCCCCGGTGTCCGCGAACAGGTGCCAGCTGCGCCCGTGCGGCAGCGCGGGCAGCTCCAGGTCGTGCGCCTCCCAGTGCGAGTTCATGGCCACGTACACCACGTCGTCGTCCCCGGTGCCGCAACGGGCCACCGCCAGCAGCCGGCTCTCCGCCGACCAGTCCGGCTGCCAGGCCCGCTCGCCGTGCCAGCTGATGTCCGGCAGTCCGAGGCTCTCGCGGACCTGGCCGGTGGGGTGGGAGGTGGAGCGCAGTTCGCGGTGGCGCCCGCGGAAGGCGATCATCTCCCGGGTGAACCGGAGCAGTTCGGCGTTCTCGTCGACCTGGTCCCAGTCGAACCAGGACAGCTCGTTGTCCTGGCAGTACGTGTTGTTGTTGCCCTGCTGGGTGCGGGCGACCTCGTCGCCCGACAGCAGCATCGGAATGCCCTGGCTGGTCATGAGGATGGCCAGGGCGTTCTTCATCTGGCGCGTGCGCAGCCGGTTGATCTCGGGGTCGTCGGTCGGCCCCTCGGCCCCGCAGTTCCAGCTGGCGTTGTCGTTGCCGCCGTCGTTGTTGCCCTCGCCGTTCGCCTCGTTGTGCTTGTCGTTGTACGAGACGAGGTCGGCCAGGGTGAAACCGTCGTGGGCGGTGAGGAAGTTCACCGAGGCGGAGGTGCCCCGGGTGGAGTACAGGTCGGGCGAGCCGGCGATCCGGGTGGCCAGCTCCCCGGTCACCCCGGGATCGCCCTTGAGGAAGCTGCGCACGGTGTCGCGGTACTTCCCGTTCCACTCGGCCCAGCGCCCGTACGCCGGGAAGTTGCCGACCTCGTAGAGGCCGCCCGCGTCCCAGGCCTCGGCGATGAGCTTGGTGTGCCGCAGGACGGGGTCGTAGGCGAGCAGCTCCAGCAGCGGCGGGTTGGGCAGCGGGGTGCCGTCCAGGGCCCGGCCGAGGATGGCCGCGAGGTCGAAGCGGAAGCCGTCGATGTGGTAATCGGCGACCCAGTGGCGCAGGCAGTCGAGCACGAAGTTGCGCACGACGGGGTGGTTGCAGTTGACCGTGTTGCCCGTGCCGCTGAAGTTGAAGTAGTACCCCTCCGGCGTGAGCATGTAGTACGTGGCGTTGTCGAGCCCCTTGAAGGAGATCGTCGGGCCCTGCTCGTTGCCCTCGGCGGTGTGGTTGAAGACGACGTCGAGGATGACCTCGATGCCGGCCGCGTGCAGGTCCTTGATCAGGGTGCGGAACTCGTCGCCCTGCATCCCGTAGCGTCCGGTGGCCGCGTAGCCGGCCTTCGGCGCGAAGAACGAGACGGTGTTGTAGCCCCAGTAGTCGAAGAGGTGCTCGCCCGTCTCCGGGTTGGAGCGCATGTTGTCGCTCTCGTCGAACTCGAACACCGGGAGCAGCTCGATGCAGTTGACCCCGAGCTCCTTGAGGTACGGGATCTTCTCGCGCAGCCCCGCGAACGTGCCGGGGGCGGTGACCTGCGAGGAGGGGTGCCGGGTGAAGCCGCGCACGTGGGTCTCGTACACGACGAGGTCCTCGGCGGGGAGGCGCAGCGGCGTGTCGTCGCCCCAGTCGAAGTCCTGGAGGCAGACCCGCGAGCGGTACTGGTAGCCGCGGCTGCGGTCCGGCTCCACGCCCCACACGTCCCGGCCGGAGATCAGCCGGGCGTAGGGGTCGGAGAGGACCTGGCGGGCGTCGAAGCGGTGCCCGGAGACCGGGTCGTAGGGGCCGTCGGCCCGGTACCCGTACTCGATGTTCTCGTGGTCGAGGCCGAAGACCGTCATGGCGAAGACGCTGCCGGTGCGGAACTCCTCGGGGAATTCCAGCTCGGCCATCGGCTCGGGCTCTCCGCGCTTGAAGATGACCAGGGTCATGGAGGTCGCCTGGTCGGAGAAGACGGAGAAACTGACCCCGCCGGGGACCACGTTGGCCCCGAAGGGGAACGGTTTGCCGGCGCGGACGCGGTACCCGCCCACTTCGTGGGTCGGGTACGCGTCGACGCGCAGCACCTGCTCGGACTGGGCCTCGGTCATCGCGCGGCCTTGGCCTTGGCGCTCGCCGCGACGGCCTCGCCGGTCTCGAAGAAGTCGAGGAAGCCGGTGGCCGACATGACGAACCGGACTTCCTCGCTCACCCCGTACAGGGTGACGGCGACACCGGCGTGCTGGGCCTCGCGGTAGACGACGAGCAGGGTGCGCAGGCCCGCGCTGGACACGTACGTGACGGCCGTGAGGTCGATCCGCAGCGGCCGGCCCTCGCGGACCAGCGGCAGCAGGGCCTGCAGCAGCTGTCCGGAGGTCTCACTGTTGATCTCGCCGGTGGCGACGAGGACGGTACCGCCCTTGTTGCGGCGTTCCTTGACGTTCAGAGACATTGCTTTCCCCTCTAGTCGGGGCGCCCCCCGTTGAGCGCTATGAAGTCACCGGGCGCAGCCGGACCTTGACCTTGACCCGTCCCTGGACGTCCGGCAGCTTGACGGTCAGACCGTCGGCGTCGAAGTCCCGGTACGGCTTCTCGTCGATCTCGACGGACGCGATCTGCACGGAGCCGGCGGGGAGCAGGTCGGGAGAGACCCGCAGCACGCGGTCGGGCAGGTTGGTCGGGTCGGGCTTGAAGTGGAAGTCCATTTCCCGCTTGTTGATCAGCAGGTTGTTGTAGACGGCGGACAGGTAGCAGAGCTCCGCCGAGTGGTACATGGACATCGAGTGGCTGCCCTTGAGCCGCTCCGTGCCGAGCAGGTACGGCGTACCGCTGGCGAGCACGTTGAAGTAGACGGCTCCCTCGTCGTGGTCGAGGAAGAACGTGTTGTAGAAGGCCTCCGCCTGCCGGGCCTCGCGCAGGAAGGCGTCGCCGCCGACCGTGCCGTTCAGGATGAGGTAGGCGAGGATCGCCTGCTCCTGCTGCCACCAGGCCTTGCGGTCGTGCCAGGCGAAACGATACGTCTCCTGGTTCCCGTCCTTCACGCGCTCCACCACGTCGTACCAGCCGCCGCGCTGGACGTCGCTGCCGACCGCCGGCATGATCTCGCCGATCTTCTTGGCGAGCTCCTCGTACGCCGGCTTGGCCTTCAGCGAGTTCATCCGCATCAGGTTCCAGGCGATCTTGAGGTTGTGCCCGACGACCGCGCGGTTCTGCTGCCAGCTGTGCGCGGTGTCGTGCGACCAGTCGCGGAAGAAGCGCTCCTGGACGAACGGGCTGTTCTTGTAGTCCGGGAACTTGTCCGCGATGGTGTCGAAGGTGTACTCCAGGAAGTCGGCGTAGCTCTGCTCGCCGGTCGCCAGGTACAGGTTGATCAGGTACGCGGGCGCGTGGTCGCCGACCGAGTTCCAGTTCTTGCGCTCGGCGTTCTCGCCGAGGGACTCGTGGTCCGCGCTGAACAGGATCGGGTCGATGTGCGAGTAGTAGCCGCCCTGCTCCGGGTCCTTGAAGAACTTGTCGAACAGCCGGATGGTGGCGTCCGCGTCGTTCTTGATCCGGATGTCTCCGGTGACCCGGTAGGTCTGGATCGGGCCGGCCAGCGCGTAGATCTGCTCGTACATCGGGATCGCGTCGTAGTCGTCGGAGAACTCCGAGGTGAACAGCTTGCGCTCGCTGTCCCCGTCGACGCTGATGCCGTGGTACCAGAAGACCACGTCCTCCTCGCTGTCCACGACCCGCATGTGCTTGCGCAGGTACTCGGTGCCGCGCTCGGCGACCTCCAGGTACTCGTCCTTGCCGGTCAGCAGGTAGGCCGAGGCCATGCCGTAGACCAGGCGGGAGATCGTGTCGGTCTCCTGGACGTGGCTGGCGGTCTTGTCACCGCCGAGCCGGATCTCGGTGCGGTACTCGGTGAAGTCCACCGGGCCCTCGCCGAACTGCGCCCGCTTGTAGAAGTCGGCCAGCGACTCGATCTGCTTGACCCACCAGCTGGGCTCCTCGAAGCGGTAGTCCTCTGCGCCGCGGCCCAGGAACACCAGGCGCTTGGCGTCGAAGCGCCCGCCGTGCTCCGGGTAGTGGACGCCGTAGACGAAGAGGAACCGGCCCGGGGAGAGCATCTCGTCGATGTGCCCGGAGGCGTCGATGTACGGCTCGTCCAGGTTGCGGACCAGCTCGGCGCTCGGGTCCCCGGCCAGGGAGACGTCGAACTCGCGCCCGTCCGAGGTCTTCAGCCGCAGCAGGCGGGACTCGGAGTCGAAGCGGCCGACGTAGCCCGCGATGGTGTCGGAGAAGGAGAAGCTCACGGCGTCCGCCATGTCATGCACCGTCCTTGTCGTGTGAGCGGTCGTCCTCGAATCCCTGGCTGACCTCGACGATCACCCCGTCGGGATCGCGGACCCACACGGTCCGCCAGCCGCAGATGAAGTCGTCGAAGTCCAGCGGCCCCAGGGTCACTTCGGCCGCGTCGCCCAGCTCGGCCAGGAACGCGTCCACGCTGTCGGTCTGGAAGGCCAGGTGGCGCATCCGGCCCGGGGCCTGCGGACCGTCGTCCTGCGCCGGCCGGGCCGCGGGGGTGCCGGCCGCGAAGAGTTCCAGGTACGCGTCCCCCTTGCGCAGGAACACGATCTGCGCCTCCCCGAGGTCGACCACCCGGGCCCGGACGAAGCCGAAGTACCGGGTGTAGAAGTCCTCGGTCGTCTTCTGGTCCGTGCAGTTCAGGCCCACGTGCGACCAGACCATCGCGCGGTCCCCGGCGCCGGGCATCAGGCGTTCCCCCGGCCCCGCCCCGCCGCGATCAGCTCGATGATCCGGCGGGCGAAGAGGTGGTGGTGGGCGCCGGTGCGGCCGGTGACCAGGTCACCGTCGACCACCACGTCCTCGTTGACGTACTCGGCGCCCATGTTGCGGACGTCGCCGATGAGGTTGTTGTGGCAGACCACCTTGCGGCCCCGGATCTTGTCCGGGATCGAGGCGGCCAGCCACATGCCGTGGCAGATGATCCCCTTGAGGACCGTCGGCTCCTCGAAGGCCCGGCGCAGCAGCTCCGTGGCCGGCGCGAGGACGTCCACGTCCTCGGTGTAGCGCAGCCGGTCGGCCACCATGCCCGAGGGCACGATGATCGCCGCGTACCGGCGCAGCTCCTCGTCGCCCAGCCCCTCCAGGGACTTGTCGGCGGTGAACGGCGCCCGGTACTCGTGCCCGGAGAAGGTGATGGAGTCGTTGCCCCACAGCCGGGTCAGGAAGTCGACCTCGGCGCCCTCCTCGGCGAACCGGCGGCTGTAGTAGAAGATCTCCGGCTCGTAGAAGTCGCTCTCGACCAGGACCGCGATCCGGGTCCCGCTCAGCGCACCCTCGCGCAGTACGGCGTCAGGCACGGGAGGTCCCCCTCAGGAAGTCCGCCGCGCGCTCGGCGATCATCGCGATGGCGGTGTGGCAGTTGCCCGACGGGACGGCGGGCATCACGCTGGCGTCGACGACGCGCAGGTTGCGTACGCCGTGCACCCGCAGCTCGGGGTCGACGACGGAGAGGTCGTCGATGCCCATGCGGCAGGAGCCGGCCTGGTGGTGGTAGCTCTCCGACTTCTGCTTCGCGAAGGTCCGCAGGTCCTCGTCGGAGACGAAGCCGGGACCGGGCTGGAGCTCCTGCTTGTACCAGGGCGAGAAGGCCGAGGTCGCGAAGATCTCCCGGGCCAGCTTGATGCCCTGCACCATCCGCTCCAGGTCCCACCGGTCGCCCAGGTAGTTCGGGTTGATCAGCGGGTGCGCCAGCGGATCGGCGCTCGCGAGCCGGATCCAGCCGCGCGAGACGGGGCGTACGACACCGGGAAGGATGCTCACCGTGTTCGGGTGGTCCTTGCCGACGATCACGTCGAACGGCACGTGGACGAAGGCGATCTGCAGGTCGGGCGCGGGAAGACCGGGCCGTGACGAGAGGAACAGAGCGCTCTCCGACAGATTCTGCGCCGGGGGCGGGAGTTCCTGGGTGACCTCGGCCATCAGCCCGGTCAGGACGTGGTTGTGGAAGTTCTCGCCGACCCCGGGCAGCACCGCGACCGTCTCGATGCCGTGCTCGCGCAGCTGCTCGGGGCTGCCGATGCCGGAGAGCAGCAGCAGCTTCGGGGACTCGATCGCCCCGGCGGCCACGATCACCTCGCGGCGGGCCCGTACGGAGTGGAGCCCGGGTTCGGCGGCGGCGCCGTGGGCGTCGCGCACGGTCCGGCCGGGGAACTCGGCGGCCGGTGCGAGCTGCGTGTACTCGACGCCCGTGCACGTGTCGCCGTCGAAGAGCAGCCGGGTGCTCTGGGCGCTGCTGCGCAGCGTCAGGTTGGAGCGGTCCAGGGCCGGCTCCAGGTAGGCGGCGAGGGTGCCCTGGCGGCGGCCATCGGCCACGTCGATGTGGTGCCAGCCGGTGCCGAAGAGGCCGCGCCGGGGCCCGTCGGTGTTGAAGTCGGCGATCTCCTGGTGGCCGAGCTCGACGGCCGCGTCGATGAAGGCGCGGGAGACCGGGTTGGGGCCGTGCTGCCCGGCGTTGGTGATGCGCTGCGGGCCGCGGGTGCCGGTGGTGGGCGCGGTGGCATCCTCCTGGCCCTCCAGGAGGGCGAAGTACGGCAGGACGTCCTCGTACCCCCAGCCGGCGGCGCCCTGGTAGGCCCAGTTGTCGAAGTCCGAGGCGTGGCCCCGGATGTGCATCATGATGTACAGGTTGCTGCTGCCGCCGGGGGCCTTGCCGCGCGGTTCGTACGTACGGCGGCCGTCGAGCCCGGGCTGCGGGACGCTGGTGTAGCCCCAGTCGACGGGCCCTCCGAGCAGCTTGTACCAGGAGGACGGGTCGTCCACCTCGGGCGGGATCCGGTTGCCGCCCGCTTCCAGGACCAGGACGGAGACGTCAGGGTCCTCGGAGAGCCGGTTCGCGAGGACGCTGCCCGCGGTGCCGGATCCCACGATGACGTAGTCGTACTCTTCTCTCTCGGCGATCGCCACGAGTCGGCCTCCCTCAGCCCTGGCTCAGCACCTGGAAGGGGACGGTGTCGTGGTAGTTCGCCATGTAGGCGATCTTTCCGTCCACGATCCGGAAGAAGTTCATGACCTCGGCCTCGATCGCCTCGCCGGAGGCGCTGACGGCGCTGAGGTGGGAGACGGCCGCGGCCTTCTCCCCGTCGACGAGGAAGTGCACGGGCTCGTTCCGGAAGACGCGGTACATCGTCCCCATGCCCTTCATCATCGAGCGCAGGAGCTCCAGGCCCTCGATGTGTCCGGCGAGCTGCTCGTCCATGACCTGGTCGTCGGCGAACAGGTCGCACCAGCGGTCCCAGTCCCCCGCGTTGGCGTACTCGTAGTACTTCTCAAGGATCTGTCGTGCGTCCACAGCGCTCATCGCGCTCCTCCCCCTATCGGTCCCGACGGGTTCCGTCGGGCGCGAACGGCGCCCAGAACTGGCTGAACGCGGTCGCCGAGTCCCCGAAGAGCCCGTCGCGGCCCTCGATGATCCGGCCGTCCCGCCACCGCATGAAGTGGAAGACGGGGTAGTCCATCCGCTCGTACGGGGACTGGCTGTCCCGGTCCGCGCCGTCGCGCACGGCGACGTTGCGGCAGACGTCGGCGCTGCAGTCCTCCCCGACGAGGACCGCCTCGATGTCCATCCGGAAGGTGCCGCCGGTGAGCTTGTGGGTCTGCCCCATCAGCTCCAGGAAGGCGTCCAGGCTCTCGTACCAGCCGGCCAGCGGGTGACTGCCCGGCACCAGCCAGCGCAGGTCCTCGGAGTAGTACTCCAGGATGCGGGCCCGGTCGCCGGAGCCGAGGGCGGCGTACGCCGCCTCGACCCGCTCCCGTGTCACTTCGGTCATCGTCGCTTCTCCTTCGCCTGAGCCTGCGCCCGCGCCCGCGCTCAGAGCGAGCCGGAACCGGGCATCGGGGCCAGGTCGTTGACGGTGTACTGCTTGATCAGCGGTCCGTCGGGACCGGCCACGACCGTCCAGGTCTGGTCGGCGTCGAAGCCGAGCCACTCGCTGCGGGCGGCCGGCGGGTCCCAGATCTTGGCCTGCCAGTTGACCAGGACCCGGACGATGGCCCGGTCGCCCTCGATGACGGGCTCCACCTTCGTGACGGTGTGGACCTCGTCGAAGAAGCGGTTCGTGACGGCCCCGTACCAGCGGCCGAAGCCCTGGTGTCCGAGGAAGGTGTCCTCGGGGACCTTGAACTCCAGGTCCTCCGTGATGAGGGGGAGCACCCGGTCCAGCGGAAGGTGCTGGTCCAGGGCCACGTACCAGTTCTCCGCGAAGGTGCGGATCGCTTCCTCGGTCAGCCGCTCGGCGGGCATGCGGTCTCCTCCTGTCCGTGGTGGTGTGCGGTGCGGTGGGTCGCCGCGGTGCGGTGCGGCGGTGCGGCGGTGTGTCGCGGGCCCGCGTCAGATCTGTACGTCGACGAGGAACGGTCCGGGGTGGTCGAGCATCCGGGCCACGGCGGCGACCGCCTCGTCCGGCTTCTCCACCCGCATCCCCTCGGCGCCGAGCGCCCGCGCCAGGCCGGCGAAGTCGATCTCGGGGTGGGAGAGGTCGAAGGAGCCCGGGAACCCGTGCTCCGGGATGTCCCGCTCCCGCCAGTACTGGGCGATGTTGTCGTCCAGCAGCCGGTACTTGCGGTTGTTGCAGACCACGAACTTGGCGTCGATGCCGTGCCGGACCGCGGTCCACAGCGCCTGGTACGTGTACATCGAGCCGCCGTCGCCCGCGAAGCCGACGACCAGCCGGTCCGGACGGGCCAGCTTGGCGCCGACCGCCCCCGGGAAGCCCACCCCGAGCGAACCGCCCCGGGTGAGGTGGTAGTCGCCGGGGCGCTCCGGCGGCAGGTACCGGGTGACCAGCGGCGAGGTGGTCAGCGCCTCGTCGAAGACGATCAGGTCCCCGCCGGTGCGCTCGGCCAGGGTCCGCAGGAAGACGGCCATCGGCGTGCCGTCCTGCTCGGTGTCCCCGCCCCTGGCGGACAGCGCCCGCTCCCGGGTGCGGGCGTCGAGCCGGGCGGCCGCGGCCGCCCGCCGCTGCGGGCTCAGCCGGCGCTCCAGTACGCCGGCCAGCGCGCGCAGGGCCTGTTTCGGGTCGGCCGCCAGGCCCAGGTCCACCGGGTGGTTCTTGGCGATCTCGTACGCGTTCAGGTCGATGTGGACGACCTTGGCGCCGGCCCGGAAGGGGTTCTCCAGCTCGGGGAACACCTCCGGGAAGACGTAGGTGCCGACGATCAGCACCCCGTCCGCGCCGGCCACGAGCTCCTTGCTGTGCGGGCCGAACATGTGGCCGCTCTGGCCGCGGCGCAGCGGGTGCGAGGCCGCGATGTTCACCTCGGAGGAGTCGACCTCGTACACGTCGGCGCCCAGCAGTTCGGCTACGGCGGCGAGTTCGCGCTGGGCCCCGGAGAGGGAGACCCCGTCCCCGACGAGGATCACGGGCCGCTCCGCGGAGGCGAGCAGCTCGGCCGCCCGCCCCACCGAGGCCGGTGAGGGCGCCACGTCCGTGAGCGGCACCGCGGCGGGCAGGACGGGCTCGGAGTTCAGCTCGTCCAGCACGTCCATCGGCAGCGCCACGAAGACCGGGCCGCGCGGCGGGGTCAGGGCTATCTTGACCGCCCGCCGGATGGTGCGCAGTACGGAGTGCCGGTCGGTGACCCGGGTCGCGTACTTCGTCACCGGCTTCGCCATCGCCACCAGGTCGGACGCCATCTGGGCGTCCATGGCGTCGTAGCGGACCCCGGCGTCGCCGGCGACCACGACGAGCGGCGTGTGGCCGCGCAGCGACTGGTAGAGCATCCCGATGCCGTTGCCCAGCCCCACCCCGGAGTGCAGCTGGAGCAGGGCCGCGCCGCCGGTGGCCCGGGCGTAGCCGTCGGCGATGCCGGCGGCCACGGTCTCCTGGAGGGCGAGGACGTAGTGGAAGTCCTCCGCCGCGTCCACCGCGTCGAGGAATCCCTGTTCCACCGTCCCCGGATTTCCGAACATCACCTTCAGGCCGTCGGCCTTGAACTGCTCGATCAGCCTTTCCCGTCCGGGAGTGGCTTCCATGATTCCCCCTACCACCCGTAACGGGTGAGACCGTCCTCCAGGACTTCCACGATCTTCTGCCCCGTCAGATATGAATCAGGGGTGGAACGGCCGGTCACGAACGGGTAGTCGACGATCACCGAAAGCGGGTGGCCGAAATTCCCGTGATACGCGCCGCGCGGCCCGGTGGCATCGCGCAGGATGTACTCCAGCGGGTACGGGGGCGGACCCATGTTGAAGTCGGTACCGAGGAATCCGGTGCCGTCCTTGTAGTCGTACTCCTTGCAGTGGCCGGTCACGTGCTTGCCCCAGATGATGCTCTTGCGGTCGCCCCAGTCGCGGGCGAAGGCCAGGCAGGCCACGCCGTAGCACTCGGCGGCCACGACCTTGCCGGCGTTCTTGAAGGCCAGGATCAGCGCGTGGACGCGCTCGTTGTTGGCGAGGTCGACGATGGGGCCGCTGCCGCCGACGATGAGGAGCGCGTCGTAGCCGGCGATGTCGGCCTCCAGCTTCTCCAGATCGCGGTGGTACTGCTCCAGCTTGCGCAGGTAGCCCTCGTCGCTCGTGTACGGGCGCTCGGGCGCCCACGCCTCGATGTCGAGCGGCGTGTCCAGCCGGCTCGACTGCTCGAACTCCCGCCCCAGCCGGGCGTTCTCCTCGGTGGTGACCGAGCGTCCCAGTGGAGGGTCGATGAAGTTCGCGTCGAGGCTCGGCGGAAGAGCGTGCGGACGCTTTCCGGTCGGCGTGGCGAATACGACTTCGTAGCCCCGCTCGTCGAACTTCGAAACGGGGCCTATCAGTTCTTCGGCCCAGTAACCGTGTTCGGAGACAATGACCAGAATCTTTCTGCTCACGGATTCCTCCAGGCGCCGCCTGTTGTCGTTGGCCTGACCCACACTGCTTGTGCCCGAGGGCTGCGTCAAAGCGCCCGTATGCGACTTCATGAGGTGGGAGGGCAGGTCGCGGGGGCACCTCAGGTAGTCGCTTCCGGAGGTCATGAAGTAGCCGCGAGACTTCATGACATCGGCCGAATCACTGAACCATTACGGGGGCACCGCCCTATGGTCTGGACGCGCCGTGAATCACGGGTGCGCGAAGGATCGAGGAGAGGGACGGGGACGATGACGACGGACCTGTTGTGCACACACATCGATCAGATACGTCCGGTGAAACCAGGCACCGAGGGCTGCGAGGAGTGCCTCGCCCTGGGCGACAGCTGGGTGCACCTGAGGATGTGCCTCAGCTGCGGGCACGTCGGATGCTGCGACTCCTCCAAGAACCGCCACGCCACCAAGCACTACCGCACCACCGAGCACCCCATCGCCGCCTCGCACGAGCCCGGCGAGGCGTGGGCCTGGTGCTACGCCGACAAGCTGATGCTGGACGCGGCGTGAGTGCGGCCCCGGAGAGCGCCACCGCCCCCGCCACGGCGGCCGCGGCCGAGCGCGCCGAGAGCAGGAAGCCCGTCATCCTGGCCGTGGACGACGATCCGCAGGTGCTGCGGGCCGTCCGCCGCGACCTGCGCAGCGCGTACGGCGACCGCTACCGGGTCCTCGGCGCCTCCTCCGCCGCCGACGCCCTCAAGATCCTGGACTCCCTCGACGAGCGCGGCCACGACCCGGCGCTGTTCCTCGTGGACCAGCGGATGCCCGACGTGACCGGCGTCGAGTTCCTCCTGGAGGCCGTCAGCCGCTTCCCGGACGCCCGCCGCGTGCTGCTCACGGCGTACGCGGAGACGGACGCGGCGATCACCGCCATCAACCGGGTCCGGCTCGACTACTACCTGCTCAAGCCGTGGGACCCGCCGCACGAGCGGCTCTTCCCGGTCCTGGACGACCTGCTCTCCGACTGGCTGGCCACCTACCGCCCCGCCTACGACGGCATCATCGTCGCCGGGCACCTCGTCGCCCCCGGCACGCACGCCGTCCGGGACTTCTTCACCCGCAACGGCCAGCCGTTCCGCTTCCTGAACGTGGAGCGCGACCCCGAGGCGCTGACCCTGATCGCCGCCCAGCCCGACGCGGTGCTGCCCCTCGTCCGCTTCCCGGACGGGGCGGTGCTCTCCGCGCCGTCCGACACCGAGCTCGCCCAGCGCCTCGGCCTGGCCACCACCGCCTCGCGCCCGCACTACGAGTGCGTCATCGTCGGCGCGGGCCCCGCGGGTCTGGCGGCCGGGGTCTACGCGGCCTCGGAGGGCCTCTCGACGCTGATGCTGGACTCCCGCGCCCCGGGCGGCCAGGCGGGCACCTCCAGCCTGATCGAGAACTACCTGGGTTTCCCCTCGGGCCTCTCCGGCGGCGACCTGACCCGCCGGGCCACCATCCAGGCCTCCCGCTTCGGCGCCGAGATCCTGCACCCGGTGGAGGTGGTCTCGCTGACCCGGGACGACCCGGCGAAGATCCTGACCCTGGCCGACGGCACGGAGATCAGCGCCGAGACGGTGCTGCTGGCCACCGGGGTCTCGTACAACCGTCTGGAGGCGCCCGGCGCCGACCGCTTCGAGGGCGCGGGGCTCTACTACGGCGCGGCGACGACGGAGAGCTCGGCGTGCATCTCCCAGCACGTGTTCATCGTGGGCGGTGCGAACTCGGCCGGCCAGGCGGCGGTGCACTTCGCCAAGTACGCGGCCAGGGTGACCATCCTGGTCCGCGCCGAGTCCCTGGACGCGAGCATGTCCCGCTACCTGATCGACGAGATCGACCGCACCCCGAACATCGAGGTCAAGGTCCGTACGACGGTGGTCCGGCTGGACGGCAACGAGCACCTGGAGCGGCTGACCCTGCACGACGCGACGACGGGCGAGGACACCGAGGTCCCGGCCCGGTTCATGTTCACCTTCATCGGCGCCCGCCCGTACACGGACTGGCTGTCGGGCGTGGTCGAGCGCGACGAGTACGGCTTCGTGCTCACCGGGTCCGACCTGATCGCGAACGGCGGGGAGCTCCCGGAGGAGTGGAGCCTGGAGCGCGCCCCGTACCCGCTGGAGACGAGCGTCCCCGGCGTCTTCGCGGCCGGCGACGTACGGGCCCACTCGGTCAAGCGCGTGGCCTCGGGCGTGGGCGAGGGGGCGATGGCGGTCTCGCTGATCCACCGGTACCGCTCGATGGGCTGAGAGCGAACACGAATCGCTTGCGATCAAGCGCGCGTCGGATGCAACGTTGATTACATGATTACAGCCGAGCAGAGCGAGCAGCTTCGCACGTGGTTCGCGGACCGCCTTCCGGTGGACGTGTACGAGTCCCTGGTCGACGTGTCGGTCGACCGCGAGGAGATCACGGTCGTCGGCACCATCCCGGCGACCGAGTCCGTCAAGGAGTTCCGCGAGCGGACCCGTGAACAGCGCATCGAGGTCGCGCGGGAGGCGGAGGAGCTCTACCGCCGCAAGGTCGCCTGGGCCGTCCAGTCCGGCGACGACCGCGTCCTGTTCACGCACCTGGCGGTCCCGGTGATGACGCGCCTGCGCCAGCCGGAGCGCAAGGTCCTCGACACCCTGGTGGCGGGCGGCGTCGCCCGCAGCCGGGCCGACGCCCTCGCCTGGTGCGTCCGCCTCGTCGGCCGCAACACGGACGAGTGGCTGACCGAGCTCCGCGACTCGCTGGCCAAGGTCCAGCAGGTCCGCGCGGCCGGCCCCGACGTCGCGGAGGCCTCCGAGACGGCGGACTCCAAGAAGTCTGAGTCGGAATGACGAAAGTCCTCCCCACCGGGGCATGATCACGCAAGTCTGACAGCGAGCCGACCGGCACCCGATCACAGGGAGAGGCACGCCCCATGACCACCACCGTCGAATACATCCGCTACCGGATCGCATTGGACGACCAGCAGGCCTTCGAGGACTCCTACCGGCAGGCCGCGGAGGCCCTGGCCGCGTCACCCGAGTGCATCGACTACGAGCTGGCCCGCTGCGAGGAGGAGAACGACCGGGAGCGCTACATCCTCCGCATCCGCTGGACGTCGGTCGACGCCCACCTCAACGGATTCCGCAAGGGCGAGCACTTCCCGGCGTTCTTCAGCGCGATCCGCCCGTACGTGAAGGCCATCGAGGAGATGCAGCACTACCGCGTCACCGACGTGGCCGGCCCCGGAAAGGCCGCGCCCCAGTCATGAGCACCACACCCGGCACCACTCCCACCATCTACGAGTGGATGGGCGGGGCGGAGGCGATGAACCGCCTCACCGACGCCTTCTACGCGCACGCCCTGGAGGACGAGATCCTGGCCCCGGTCTTCGCGGGTATGGACTCGGAGCACCCCCAGCACGTCGCCGTCTGGCTGTCGGAGGTCTTCGGCGGCCCGGCGCAGTACACGGCCCACCACGGCGGCCACCAGCACATGGCCACCAAGCACCTGGGCCGCGGCATCACCGAGAAGCAGCGCCGCCGCTGGGTGGACCTGCTGATGGACACGGCGGACGAGGTCGGCCTTCCGGCGGACCCCGAATTCCGTGCGGTGTTCGCGTACTACATCGAGTGGGGCACCCGCATGGCCCTGATCTACTCGGGCCCCAATCCCCCACCGGTGGACGCGGCCAAGATCCCGGTCTGGTCCTGGGGCCAAACGCCCCCGTGGATCCCGAAGGGCTAGTGCCCCGAGCAAGGGCTGGTTCCCTGTGTGTGCGTGGGGGGGTGGGGCGAAGCCCCGCCCCCCACCGTCACGTCCGGTCCACCCGAGGCGCCCCGGGGCCGCGCCGCCGCGGTTCAGCGACCGGACGGCTCGCCCGGGGCGCCCTCGGAGGACCCGCCCGGCTCCTCGGCGAGCAGCACGGTCACGTCCCCCTCGGCGCGCTCGCGCCAGAACGCGACGGCCTGCTCCAGGATCTCCTGTAAGGTCTCCCAGTCCCCCGGCCGCGCCCGCGCGTACGAGCTCCAGGACGTCACCGCCACCAACCGCCCCGGCGCCTGCGGCAGCCACGACAGGTCGATCAGCGCATCGGCCAACGCGTCCCAGTTCCCGCCGAACCAGGACGGCACCCGCAGCGCCGCCCCCCAGCGCCGCATCAGCTCGGCCTTGCTGTGCACACCGGCCAGGTCCACCCGGAGCATCGTCCAGCCCGCTTCCTCGGCGGCGGCCAGCGCCGGCCCGAGCGGCCGCGGATCCAGGGTCATCGCAGGACCGCCTTGAAGGTGTCGTAGTGGTCGTCCGTGTAGTAGAACTCCCCACCCTCACCGGTCACGATCCGCCGCGCCCCGCGGTCCCGCTCACCCGGCGTCTTCACCGTGAACTCGTGGTAGTACCCGCGCTTCTGCTTCGGGAGGACCTTCTCGAAGTTCCCGAACACGGTCCCGTCCTGCCGGTACGGATACGGCCCGCCCTTGTCGATGAGCACGAGCGCGTCCCGCGCCTGCGCCGGCAGCGCGTCCGCCCGTACGGTCGCCATCCCCCTGGCCCAGACGGGCGGCGCGGAAACGGCGGCGGAACCCGGTACGGAAGCCGGCGCCGAGGCGGCGGCGGACGGCGCGGCCTTCTCCCCACCACACCCCGCCACGCCGGCCAGCGCAGCGCACAGGAACACCGCCCCCACGACCAGACGCAGCAACGACCGGGGCACGTCCCTGAAGATCATGCACCGATCGTGCCAAATATCCGATTCGCCCGCACATCGCGCCGCACATCGCGCGGTGACGGTAACCGCGGCGGCGACAGCCTCAGAGCGCGGACATCTTGGTGTACGGACTCAGGATTCTCTTCTGGACCGACCCGAAGTCGACCAGGACAGCGATCCCCTCCTCGATACCGACGACACGGCCGAGGCCGTGCTCATCGTGAGAGACCCGGTCGCCGACGCTGAACTGCCGGAGCGGCGGTTCCACGGGGGCCTTGAACGGGCTGGACGGCAAATGGCGGCGAGGTACTGCTGACTTTGTCATTGAGACCAGTATGCGCCCCGCAGGCCCCCGCACGGGCCGCCGTTCGGATCTCAATTGCGGCACCATCCGCCCCGCGGCCGGGCAGGGCCCGCGCCGGAGCCGGGCACGGCGGCGGCGCGGCGGCAGCGCACACGCTCCGCGAAAGAATCCGGAGGGACTCAGTCGTCCGGGTCGGCCCGCTCCAGTGCCGGCCGCAGTCCCGGCTCCGACTCGGTGAGCAGGTAGTCCGCGACCGCGGTGTCGGTGACCAGGCTGGTCACCAGCCCGGACCGGAGCACCGCCCCGATCGCGGACGCCTTGCGCAGCCCGCCCGCGATGGCCACGACCTCCGGGATCCGCCGCAGCCGGTCCGCCTCGACGGTGATGCAGCGCTCGCCGAGGTCCCGCCCGACGCGCCGCCCCTCGGCGTCGAACAGGTGGGCGGACATCTCGGCCGCGACGCCGAGCGAGGCGTAGTGCGCCCGCTCCTCGTCGGTGAGCATGTCGTGGACGGTCGAGATGCCCGGCTCCCACGACCCGATCGAGACCGCGGCGACGGTCACCTTGTCGAAGTACTCGAAGGCCCGGGCGATCCCCGTCTGGCTCCGCAGCGCGGCCGCGGTCGCCGGATCGGGGAGCAGCATCGGCGCGTAGATCGGGTGCGCGTCGCCGCCCGAGACCTGGGCGGCCCGCCGTACGGCCTCCACGGACCCGCGTTCGGCCGTACCGGCGTCGTACACGCCCGTCAGCTGCACCACGGTGCACTGCGGCAGCCGGTGCAGGGAGGCGGCCATGTGGATGGTCGACCGCCCCCAGGCCAGGCCCAGTACGTCGCCCTCGTTGACGAGCTCGCCGAGCAGGTCGGCGGCGACCGCGCCCAGGTTCTCCGGATCCGGCGCGTCCTCGGTCGCGTCGGCCGGGGACTCGACCACCACCGCGTGCCGGAGCCCGTACCGGGCCCGCAGCGCGTCGGACCGCTCCGCGTCGAGCTCGGCCGGCACCCGGATCTCGATCCGTACGAGGTCGCGCTCGAGGGCGGTCTCCAGGACCCGGGCCACCTTGAAGCGGCTCACGCCGAACTCCTCGGCGATCTGGATCTTGGACTTGCCCTCCAGGTAGAAGCGGCGCGCCATGGCCGCCGCCTGCACCAGCTCCGCGGGTCCCATCCGCAGGGCTGACCGTCCCGCCGACATTGCAGACACCGCGTTCTCCTCACTGCTGTTCACACTCTCGACTCGCCGTTCATCCTGTCAGATCCGGCGGCCGTTGATCAGCCTGGACAGCTCCCGTTCACCGAGCTGTTCACCAACTCTCGTTTCAGTGGTCGCAAGCCCAGGGCGCCGCGGCGATCGCGACGTCCGCCTGCTCCCGCAGGGTACGTACGGCCGCGGCCGGGTCGACCGCCCCGTAGACCGCGCTTCCCGCGACGAACACGTCGGCGCCGGCCTCCGCGCACCGCTCGATCGTCGTGGCCGAGACCCCGCCGTCGACCTGGAGCCACAGCTCCAGGCCGTGCTTGGCGATGAGCTCCCGGGTACGGCGGATCTTGGGGAGCATGATGTCGAGAAAGGGCTGGCCGCCGAAGCCGGGCTCGACCGTCATGATCAGCAGCATGTCGAGCTCGGGGAGGATGTCCTCGTACTGCTCGATCGGGGTGGCGGGCTTGAGCGCCATGGACGCCCGCGCCCCCTTGGCCCGGATCTCCCGCGCGAGCCGCACGGGCGCGGCGGCGGCCTCGGCGTGGAAGGTGACCGATCCGGCGCCGGCCTCGACGTACTGCGGGGCCCAGCGGTCCGGGTTCTCGATCATGAGGTGGAGGTCCAGCGGGATGTCCGTGGCGCGGCTCAGGGATTCCACGATGGGCATGCCGAGGGTGAGGTTCGGGACGAAATGGTTGTCCATGACATCGACATGCAGCCAGTCGGCCCCCTCGACGGCCTTCGCCTCCTCGGCGAGTCGGGCGAAGTCGGCGGACAGGATGCTGGGATAAATCTGAGCGGCCATGCCCCAAGCCTGCCATGCCGTGGCGCAGTTCCGGCCACGACCCCGGAACTGAGGACAGACGTAGCAACCCTTAACCAACACCGGAGAACAATCAACACATTCTTATGGATCGCCACCGGCGTGATCCGCGGCGGTGTGTTCGAGGATCGCGGGGACGATCATCGCCCAGTCGGCCCGCTCGACCCCGTGTCCGGCGTCCTCCAGGACCAGGAGCCTCCCTGCGGGGATCCGCTCCGCGAGCGCCTCGCCGTGCGGCAGCGGGAACATCGGATCGGCGCTCCCGTGGATCACGAGCGTGGGCACGGCGATCGAGGACAGGGGCGCGGACGGGAGCTCGCCGTCCGGGAGCGCGTCGTGGTTGCGGACCGCGGCGTAATCGTGCGCGCGCTCGACGTCGCGCCGGACGAGGGCGCGGGCGGCGGCCTCGTCGAACGGGCGCCGGCCGCCCGCGAGCACGCGCGCGTAGGCGACCTGGTACTCGACCACCGATCCGGCGTCCGCCCAGTCGACGTGCGCGGCGGAGACGAACCGCACGAACTCCGCGGTGGGCGGCGCCGGCGCGCGGTCACCGCCGGGGACGGCCGAGGACGTGCTGATCAGGACGAGGGACAGGACGCGGTCGCCGTGGCCGAGCGCGAGCAGCTGCGCGAGCGCCCCTCCGGCGGAGACGCCCACGACGTGCGCGGCCGCGATGCCGTACGCGTCGAGCACCCGGGCGGCGTCGCCGACCAGGTCCGCGCCGGTGTACCCGGGACGGCCCGGCTCGTAGGTGACGGACCGGCCGGTGTCGCGGTGGTCGTACCGGATCACGAAGCGCCCGCCCGCGGCGAGCATCCGGCAGAACTCCTCGTCCCACCAGAGCATCGAAGCCCCCGTCCCCATGACGAGCAGGACGGGCGGACGGGCCGGATCCCCGAAGGACTCCGTGCACAGCCGGACGCCATCGGCCTCGACCACGCGCTCGGCCATGGTCGCCGCTCCGCTACCCCGTGCGGCGGATCAGTGCCAGGTACATCGCGTCCGTCCCGTGCAGGTGCGGCCACAGCTGTACGTCCGGGCCGTCGCCCAGGGCCGGAACGCCCGCCATGTACGGCCTGGCGTCGATCAGTTCGGCGTCCACCGGCGAGGCGCCCGCGCCGCGGCCGCGCAGGACGTCGTCCACGACGACCCGGGTCTCGGCCAGGTGCGGCGAGCACGTCGCGTAGCCCACGACCCCGCCCACCCGGACCGCCGACAGCGCCTCGCGCAGCAGCGCGCGCTGGAGCGGGGCGAAGCCCTCCAGGTCCTCCGGGCGCCGCCGCCACCGGGCCTCCGGGCGGCGGCGCAGCGCGCCCAGCCCGGAGCAGGGGACGTCCATCAGGACCCGGTCGAAGGAGCCCGGGCGCCACGGCGGCCGGGTGCCGTCCGCCGCGATGACCTGGTACGGGCCGGGGTTGCCGGCCAGGGCGCGCTCCACGAGCCGTGCCCGGTGCGGCTGCTTCTCGGAGGCCAGCAGGAACGCCCCGCGCTGCGCCGCCAGGGCGCCCAGCAGGGCCGCCTTGCCGCCGGGCCCCGCGCACCCGTCCAGCCAGCGCTCGTCGCGCCCCTCGACCGGCGCGGCCGCGAGGGCCATCGCCACCAGCTGGCTGCCCTCGTCCTGGACGCCCGCGCGCCCCTCGCGGACCGCCTCCAGCGCGCCCGGTTCGCCGCCCTCGGCCATGCGCACGGCATACGGCGACCAGCGCCCCGGCAGCGCCGAGTCCTCGCCGACCGCCGTCAGCAGCTCCTCGGTCGTGGACCGCCCGGGCCGCGCCACCAGGGTGACCTCGGGCCGCTCGTTGTCGGCTTCGAGGAGGTCCTCGATACCGGCCCGGCCGCCGCCGAGGGCGTCCCACAGGGCGCTGACGACCCACCTCGGGTGCGAGTGGTACACCGCGAGGTGCTCCTCGGCGTCCTCCTCGTACGGCGGGGCCACCAGCTCCAGCCAGCCGTCCAGGTCGTGCGCGGCGATCTTGCGCAGGACGGCGTTCACGAACTTGGCGCGCCCGTCCCCGAGCACCACCCGGGCCAGCTCCACGCTGGCCGACACCGCCGCGTGCGTCGGGATCCGGGTCCCCAGCAGCTGGTGGGCGCCGAGCGAGAGCACGTCCAGCACCGGCGGGTCCACCTCCCGCAGCGGCCGGTCGATGCAGGCCTTGATGACCGCGTCGTACGTGCCCTGACGGCGCAGCGTCCCGTAGACGAGCTCGGTGGCCAGCGCCGCGTCCCGCGCCTCGAAGCCCTCGTTCTGGCGGGCCTTGCGCAGCAGCGGGGGCAGGACGAGGTTCGCGTACGCGTCGCGCTCGTCCACCGCCCGCAGGGCCTCGAAGGCCAGGAGGCGGACGGGGTCCTTCTTGGGGCGGCGGTACGGCTTGGCCTGCCGCTGGCCTGCGGCGCTGCGCGGGGGACGGGACTGATCGCTCACGTGAAAGGTGCTCCGGGTTTACGGGGTCTGCGAGGTGGTGCCGACGTACGGGGTGCCGCCGGCGGCGGGCCGGTGCCCGGCGGGGACACCGGTACGCCGGTACGGATCAGCCTACGTCCGCGGCGCCGAGGCGCTCGCCGGGAGCGATCCGCACCCCGCGGGCCCAGTCGGCGCCGCGCATCGGCTTCTTGCCCTGGGGCTGCACCCAGAGCAGCTCCACGGCGTGCGAGCCGGTGCCGACGTACACGTTGTTCTTGCCCGGGGCGAGCTCGCCGGGCGCCAGGTCCGTGCGGTCGGTGACCAGCCCGACGGAGATCAGCTTGAGCCGCTCCCCGCGGAAGACGGTCCACGCGCCGGGCGCGGGCGTGCAGCCGCGCACCACGCGGTCGGCGCGCATCGCCGGGGCCTTCCAGTCGACGCGGGCGTCCTCGACGGTGATCTTGGGGGCGAGCGAGATGCCGTCGGCGGGCTGCTCGACGGCGCGCAGGGTGCCGTCCTCGATGCCGTCCATGGTGGCGGCCAGCAGGCCGGAGCCGGCGAAGGCGAGCCGGGTCAGCAGGTCGCCGCTGGTGTCGGTGGGGCGGATCTCCTCGGTCAGGTGCCCGTAGACGGGTCCGGTGTCCAGGCCCTCCTCGATGAGGAAGGTGGACGCGCCGGTGACCTGGTCGCCCCCCATGATCGAGTGCTGGACGGGGGCGGCCCCGCGCCACGCGGGCAGCAGCGAGAAGTGCAGGTTGACCCAGCCGTGCCGGGGGATCTCCAGGGCGCTCTTGGGAATCAGCGCGCCGTACGCGACGACCGGGCAGCAGTCCGGGCCGATCTCGCGCAGCCGGGCCTGGAACTCCGGGTCGCGCGGCCGTACGGGCTTGAGGATCTCGATGCCGGCCTCTTCGGCGCGCTCGGCGACCGGGCTGGCGACGAGCCGGCGGCCGCGGCCGGCCGGTGCGTCGGGCCGGGTGATCACGGCGGCGACCTCGTGCCGCCCGGAGGCGATGAGGGCGTCCAGGGCGGGCACGGCGACCTCGGGGGTGCCTGCGAAGACGAGCTTCACTGGGGTCCTACCTCGCTATCTCGGCTGTCAGCAGCGCACCAGTCTATGGTCCCGGCGCCGCCCGGGCCGCCCGGCCCGATGGGCGGGCACCTCGGGGCCTGTCCGGGGCCGCCGAGGGGTACCGGACGGCCCGTCAGGGGGCGTACGCACACACGCGCGCCTCTCGCATATGCCGACACGCCCCCGGTGCGTGACTTCAGTGCCGTTTGGCGCGTTGGTCAAGAGAGATTGACCGAAACCGGGCCGCGCGATGAGATCGGTGTCTGCGGCCCGATCCGCTCTTCAGCACCGGTTCGAGAGGCTTCTTCATGGCCGACCACGCCACCCACGACGCCCAAGCACGGGCCAGCCTGCACCTCTTGGTGCGGGACATCGAGCGGGTTCGCCGGCAGGTGGATGCTCTGCGTACGCTCACCGCCCAGCTCGGCAATGTGTACCGCCCGCGCCGCTCCGGTCCCTCCACGGGCTTCGTCGTCTATGGCCGGGCGCCCGCGCCCACCGTCCGCCTCGCGCAGGAGCTGCGGGACAGCGTCGAGACGCTGGTGACCGCAGCGGTGGACTTCGACCGCTCGCTCGGCTTCTCGTGGGACGCGGTGGGTTCCGCGCTCGGGGTCACCAAGCAGGCCGTGCACCGGCGGTACGGGGCCCGGCGGGCCCAGGCCGCCGAGTCCGCGGAGCCGCTGGCCGAGGGCGCGACGACGCGGCCCCTCGGGCCGCTGCCCACGGTCCCGGCGGCCCGCTCGGTGCCGCCGCAGCCGCTGCGCGAGGAGCCCCAGGCCGCGGCCTCGTCCCGCTCCGCGACCGCCTTCCCGGGCCCCCGCAACGCCGACCCGTCCCGGGTGATCCACAACGGCTGATCAGTCGCCGGCCGCCGGGACGCCGACCCTCCGACGGCCGGCCTGACGCCGTACCCCACCCCGCCCCCGGCGGAACGACCCCCGCGGCCGTCCCGCCGGGGGCGTTCGGCTGCCCGCCCGCCGCGGACTCCCCGGGGTGTCCGCTAGCCGATGTCCGGCGGGTCGATCCGGACGCGGACCGCCTCCGCCGCCGGGACCCCGCGGGCCAGCCGGGCCGCCTGGGCCGACTTCAGGGCGGCCGCCAGCGCGGCCCCGCTGCCGGGCGGGACGCGGACCAGGGCCCGCTCCCCCGGTGAGGGCTCCCCGCGCCGCCCCGGCACCGGGACCGGGCCCAGTACCTCCGCGTCCGGCGGCAGCCCGGCTCCGGCCAGGAAGGCCTCCACCGCCTCGCCCCGGCCGGCCACCGCCGCCATCCGCGAGACCGGCGGGAACCCGAGCTGGGCCCGCTCCGCGAGCTCCCGTACGGCGTGGCCCACCGGGTCCCACCGCACGAGGGCCTGGACAGGCCGCAGCGTCGGCTCCGCGACCACGACGACCTGCCCCTCCCCCCGGACCAGCGAGGCGGCCGCGATCCACCGGCGCAGCGCGTCCTCCCCGGCCCGCAGGTCGGGCCGGGTCAGCATCGCCCAGCCGTCCAGCAGCAGCGCCGCCGCGTACCCGGCGCCGGCCGCGACCGGCTCGGCTCCCGGGGTGCACACCACCAGCGCGGGCCGGTCCGGCACCTCGTCCAGGATGTGGTCGCGCCCCGAAGTCCGTACGGGCACGGCCGGGAAGGCCCGCCCGAGCTCCTCGGCCGTCCGCCGGGCGCCCACCACCTGGGCGCGCAGCCGGAACGACCCGCACTCCTCGCAGTGCCAGGCGCTCTCCTGCCGCCCGCACCAGCCGCAGTGCAGTTCCCGCGCGTCGGGGGCCTCCAGCGGCCCCGCGCAGACCGTGCAGCGGGCAGGAGCGCGGCACCGCTCGCACGCCAAGCGCGGCGCATAGCCGCGCCGGGGTACCTGGACGAGCACGGGCCCGGACTTCAGCCCCTCCCGTACGGTCTCCCAGGCCAGGCTCGGCAGCCGGGCGGCGCGGGCCGCCTCGTCCCGGGCCAGGAGTTCGTCGCCCACGGTCCGGATCCGGGGCGCGCAGGCCCGTACCGTCTCGCGGTCGGCGACGAGCGGCCGCGCCCAGCCCGTCTCGACCAGCTGGGCGGCCTCCACGGTGCAACTGGTGCTGCCGGCCAGGAATCCGCAGCCGTCGCCGACGGCGCGCAGCTCCAGCACCTCCCGTACGTGCGGGAAGGGCGCGTGGTCGTCGGAGTGGCTGGAGTCGCCGTCGTCCCAGATGGCGACCAGCCCGAGGTCCCGTACGGGCGCGAACATCGCGGCCCGGGTGCCGATGACGGCCCGCACCGAGCCCCGGTGCACGGCGAGCCACTGGCGGTAGCGCTTCTCGGGGCCGGACTCGGCGGTCAGCAGCGCGTGCCGCCCCTCGCCGAGCAGGGCGGTCAGCGCCGCGTCGACCCGGGCCGCGGTGCGTCCGTCGGGCAGGACGGCGAGGGCACCGCGGCCGGAGGCGAGGGTGGCGGCCATGGCCCGGGCCAGCTCGTCGGCCCAGCCGGGGCCAGGCAGGGCGGTCCACACGGCGCGGGGCGCGCCGCCCGTGGCCAGTGCCCGCAGGAAGGCGGGGCCGGAGCCGTACCGCGCCCAGCCGCCCGGTTCGGGCGCGGCGGGCGGGGGCAGCGGCTCGGGCGAGGGCTTGGCCTCGGCGCGGGCGCTGCGTGCGGGCAGGGCGAGCTGGAGCACGTCGGCCAGGCTGCCGGCGTACCGGTCGGCGACGGCCCGGGCCAGGGCCAGCATGCCGGGGGTGAGCACGACCTCGCGCGAGACGACGTGGGCGAGGGCGGCCAGGGCTCCGTTGTAGTCGGATTCGGCGCGGCGCTCGACGATGAACCCGTCGATGAGGCCGCCGCCCTCGCGGCGGCCGCCGTGCACCTGGTGGGAGCCGGCGCCGAAGCGGACCCGGACGCGGACGCCGGGCTGGGCGGCCTCGGAGAGCTCCTCGGGAACGGCGTAGTCCCAGAGCTGGTCGAGGTGGAGCACGCCCTTGTTGACGAGGATCCGGGCGACCGGCAGCTCTTCGGCGAGCGCGGCGCCGCGCCAGGTGCGCGGTTTGGCCTTGGGCGCCTTGGCCTTCGCCTCGGCGACCATCTCCCGCATCAGCGCGAGCTGCTCCGGCGGGGCGCCGGCGGCGCCCGTCGGCTCGGATTCGTTCTCGCTGCTCACAGCTGCATTCTTACCAAACGGCACCGACAGCGGGAGCCGCTGCGCGGGCCGGGGGGCTCCCCTGGGCGGCGGCGGGCGTTGCCGTCCTTCAACAGCCGGGCCCGAGCCCGGCTCCGGAGGAAGCCGTCGCCCCGCGCACCGGGAGGGCGTCGCCACGCTGGCGGGCGGGCGCCTGGGGCGCCGACGCATGACGGCCCCGGACCGCGAGGTCCGGGGCCGTACGGCTGCGTACGCGCGGTACGCGGGGGTCCTACAGGCCGGCGGCCGTGCGCAGCGCGTCCACGCGGTCGGTGCGCTCCCAGGTGAAGTCCGGCAGCTCGCGGCCGAAGTGGCCGTACGCGGCGGTCTGGGCGTAGATCGGGCGCAGCAGGTCGAGGTCGCGGATGATCGCGGCCGGGCGGAGGTCGAAGACCTGGCCGATCGCGTCCTCGATCTTCTGGACCTCCACCTTGGCGGTGCCGAAGGTCTCGACGAAGAGACCGACGGGCTCGGCCTTGCCGATGGCGTACGCGACCTGGACCTCGCAGCGCGAGGCGAGACCGGCGGCGACCACGTTCTTGGCGACCCAGCGCATGGCGTACGCGGCGGAGCGGTCGACCTTGGACGGGTCCTTGCCCGAGAAGGCGCCGCCGCCGTGGCGGGCCATGCCGCCGTACGTGTCGATGATGATCTTGCGGCCGGTGAGGCCGGCGTCGCCCATCGGGCCGCCGATCTCGAAGCGGCCGGTCGGGTTGACCAGCAGGCGGTAGCCCTCGGTGTCGAGCTTGATGCCGTCCTCGACGAGCTGGGCGAGCACGTGCTCGACGACGAACTCGCGGATGTCCGGGGCGAGCAGCGAGTCCAGGTCGATGTCCGAGGCGTGCTGCGAGGACACGACGACGGTGTCGAGGCGGACGGCCTTGTCCCCGTCGTACTCGATGGTGACCTGGGTCTTGCCGTCGGGACGCAGGTACGGGATGGTCCCGTTCTTGCGGACCTCGGACAGGCGGCGCGAGAGCCGGTGCGCGATGTGGATCGGGAGCGGCATGAGCTCGGGGGTCTCGTCGCACGCGTAGCCGAACATCAGGCCCTGGTCGCCGGCACCCTGCTTGTCGAGCTCGTCCTCGTCGCCCTCGACCCGCTTCTCGTACGCGGTGTCGACGCCCTGCGCGATGTCCGGGGACTGCGCGCCGATGGACACCGACACGCCACAGGAGGCGCCGTCGAAGCCCTTCTTCGAGGAGTCGTAGCCGATCTCGAGGATCTTGTCGCGGACGAGCTGCGCGATCGGCGCGTACGCCTTCGTCGTCACCTCACCGGCGATGTGGACGAGACCGGTGGTGATGAGGGTCTCCACGGCCACACGCGAGGTCGGGTCCTCGGTGAGAAGTGCGTCGAGGATCGTGTCGCTGATCTGGTCAGCGATCTTGTCGGGGTGACCCTCGGTGACGGACTCCGAGGTGAACAGGCGACGGGACACAACGCTCCCTGGGGTTGCAGCGGCTGCTGGCTGATCATTTGGCGGAACCACACCGGGAGCTGCGCCCGATCACGTTCCGAATGCAGTTTATCGGTCGCCACCGTTTGCCGGACCACCTGTCTCGCCCAATGGGAGCCATGTGACCTGCGGCACTCCATTCTGGCTCATGGAATCCGCTACGAGAAGAGCCGTCGCTCAGGCGCGTCGGGTGGCGAGTCGCGGGGAGATCCGGTCCCAAATCGCCTCGGCCAGAGCTTCCTTCGGACCGTAGGGAACCGGGGTCTCCGTCCCATCGGAGGAGAGGATGACCGCTTCGTTCTCCTCCGAACCGAAGGTCTTGGCTTCGCCGACCTCGTTCACGACGAGAAGATCACACCCCTTGCGGAGCAGTTTGGCCCGGCCGTTCGCGAGCACGTCGTCCGTTTCGGCGGCGAAACCGACCACGACCTGGCCTTCCCGGGCCCGGTCGGCCGAGATCTCCGCGAGGACGTCGGGGTTGCGCACCAACGCCACCGGGGCCGGATCCTGCCCGTCCTTTTTCTTGATCTTGCCGCTCGCGTACTCGGCCGGCCGGAAGTCGGCCACGGCCGCGGCCATCACCACCGCGTCGGCGTCGGCCGCCGCCTTGAGCACGGCCTCGCGCAGCTGCACGGCCGTCCCGACCCGTACGACGTCCACCCCGGCCGGGTCGGCCAGGGCGGTGTTGGCCGCGACGAGGGTGACCCGGGCACCGCGGGCGACGGCGGTGCGGGCCAGTGCGTAGCCCTGCTTGCCGGAGGAGCGGTTGCCGAGGAAGCGGACCGGGTCGAGCGGCTCCCGCGTACCGCCCGCGCTGATCACCACGTGCCGGCCGGCCAGATCGGGCTCGGCCGTCCCGTCCGCGAGTGCGCGCCGCAGGACGCTGCGGCACACCTCGAAGATCTCCTCAGGGTCGGGCAGCCGTCCCTTGCCGGTGTCCTTGCCGGTGAGCCGGCCGACGGCGGGCTCGATGACGACCGCGCCGCGGCGGCGCAGCGTGGCCACGTTCTCCTGGGTGGCGGGGTGCTCCCACATCTCGGTGTGCATGGCGGGGGCGAACACCACCGGGCAGCGCGCGGTGAGCAGCGTATTGGTGAGCAGGTCGTCGGCGAGGCCGTGGGCGGCCTTGGCCAGCATGTCGGCGGTGGCGGGGGCGACGACGACGAGGTCGGCGCCCTGCCCGATGCGGACGTGCGGGACCTCGTGGACGGTCTCCCAGACCTCGGTGCCCGCCGGGTTCCCGGAGAGTGCGGCCCAGGTGGCCTCGCCCACGAAGTTCAGGGACGCCGCCGTGGGGACGACCCGTACCTCGTGCCCGGACTCGGTGAGCCGGCGCAGCAGCTCGCACGCCTTGTACGCGGCGATCCCGCCGCTGACTCCGAGCACGACCTTCGGCTTACCCACCACACACGCCCCTTCGCTGATCGTCGTACGTGTCTATGACACACCACAGGCCCGGCAGATGTTCTGCCGGGCCTGTGGTGAAAGGAATTCTCGGTGCCTTACTGGGCCGGGGCCTCGATGGCCTCGGAGGTCAGCAGACCCGCGTTGATCTCGCGCAGCGCGATCGAAAGCGGCTTCTCGTGGACGTGGGTGTCCACCAGCGGGCCGACGTACTCGAGCAGGCCCTCACCGAGCTGCGAGTAGTACGCGTTGATCTGACGCGCGCGCTTGGCCGCGTAGATCACGAGGCTGTACTTCGAGTCCGTGGCCTCGAGCAGCTCGTCGATCGGCGGGTTGATGATGCCCTCGGGCGCAGTGATGGAAGAGGACACGCTCTACCTTCCGAAGAATGGGTGAATGATCAAGCATTGATCGAAATGAACATCGATCAACGATCAGACAACTTCCATCAAGGCTAGCAGCTCGCGCGCCACGTCCTCGACGGAGGTGTTGACCAGGGTGGTGTCGAACTCGGACTCGGCAGCGAGCTCGACCTTGGCGGTCTCCAGCCTGCGCTGGATGACCTCGGGCGATTCGGTGCCGCGGCCGGTGAGCCGGCGCACCAGCTCGTCCCAGCTCGGCGGGGCGAGGAAGACGAGCTGCGCCTCGGGCATGGACTCGCGGACGAGTCGCGCGCCCTGGAGGTCGATCTCCAGGAGAACGGGCTCGCCGTTCTCCAGTCGCTCCACCACCGCGCCGCGCGGTGTGCCGTAGCGGTTGCCCGCGAATTCGGCCCACTCCAGCAGCTCGCCGTTGGCGATCAGCTTGTCGAACTCGTCGTCGTTGACGAAGAAGTAGTGGATTCCGTGTCGCTCACCGGGCCGCGGCTTGCGGGTGGTGGCCGACACCGAGAGCCATACCTCGGGGTGGACCTTGCGCATATGCGCGACGACCGTGCTCTTGCCGACCCCCGAGGGGCCGGAGAGCACGGTCAGCCGCGGACGAACCTCTGCTGCCATAGAGCGATTATCCAGGTTCTCGGGACTGCCTGAGAACGCCGGGAGAACTTCAGGCAACGCGTCAGCCGGCAGGAGTGCCGAACTCACGCTCCAGAGACGCGATCTGGTTGGAACCGAGACCTCGGACACGCCGGGACTCGGAGATGCCGAGGCGCTCCATGATCTGCTTGGCGCGGACCTTGCCCACGCCAGGCAGGGACTCCAGCAGGGCGGAGACCTTCATCTTGCCGATGACGTCGTTCTCCTGGCCCGTCTTGATGACCTCTTGGAGCGAGGCGCCGGAGTGCTTGAGTCGATTCTTCACCTCGGCCCGCTCCCGGCGAGCCGCGGCGGCCTTTTCGAGCGCGGCTGCGCGCTGTTCAGGGGTAAGGGGCGGAAGAGCCACGCCTACGTCACCTCGGATGTCGAACTGTCGGATACGGACCGGTGGGGAACCCTAGGGCGCCACACCAGGCGAATGCCCGAACAGCGGTGGAACTCGTTCGCTGCTCGTCACTCTGATCGGAGACTAGCGGCCAACACCGCTCCAGTCAGCGAGAACGGACGAAAAGTCCTGGTCAGCCTCCACTGAACCGTACATCACGGACAAATCACCCCGGTTTTGTCCGGGGAAAGACGTTCGATTTTCGTCAGACCGTACGACGTGCGGTGCGGCCGGACCTCCCGGCCGCACTCCCGAACCGGCTCAGGCGGAGACCGCCGCGCGGATTTCGTCCGCGAACCGGGTGGCCGAGGCGCGCAGGGCGGCGGCGTCCGGACCGTGCTTCAGGACGCCCCGCGAGACGTTCGGGACCACATTGCGGACGGCCGCGCCGAAGACCGCCGGGAGGTCGGCCGCCGTCGCGCCCTGCGCACCGATGCCGGGGGCCAGCAGCGGACCGTTGATGTCCAGGTCGAAGGAGGACAGGTCGCCGAGCGTGGCGCCGACCACCGCTCCGAAGGAGCCCATCGGCTCGGCGCCCGCGTTCTCCGCGGCGAGGTGCGCGAGCATCGTCGCGCCGATCGTGCGGCCGTCCTCGCGCACCGCGCGCTGGACCTCCGCGCCCTCCGGGTTCGAGGTGAGGGCGAGGACGAAGAGTCCGGCGCCCGAGCGGCGGGCCAGCTCCACCGCCGGCTCCAGCGAGCCGTAGCCCAGGTACGGGGAGACCGTCAGGGCGTCGGAGAACAGCGGGGAGGAGGGCTCCAGGAAGGTCTGGGCGTACGCGGCCATGGTCGAGCCGATGTCCCCGCGCTTGGCGTCCATCACGACCAGCGTGCCGGCGGCGCGCGCGTCGGCCACGGTCCGCTCCAGCACCGCGATGCCCTTCGAGCCGAAGCGCTCGAAGAAGGCCGCCTGCGGCTTGAAGACGGCCACCGAGTCGGCCAGCGCCTCGACGACCGTGCGGGAGAACTTCTCCAGGCCCGCGATGTCGTCGTTCAGGCCCCAGGACGAGAGGAGGGCCGCGTGCGGGTCGATGCCCACGCACAGCGGGCCGCGCGCGTCCATCGCCGCGCGCAGGCGGGTGCCGAAGGGGGTCACGGGGGTCTCGGTCACTGCATGGCCTTCCGGGTTTCGGCGCCGACGGCCTCGGCGAGGGTCGCGTACGGGCTGACGGCCAGGCGCGCGGCCAGGCCCTTGTGGATCGCGCGGGCGTAGAACGGTCCCTCGTAGATGAACGCGCTGTACCCCTGGATCAGGGTGGCGCCGGCCAGGATCCGCTGCCAGGCGTCCTCGGCGTTCTCGATGCCCCCGACGCCCACCAGCACCAGGCGGTCGCCCACCCGGGCGTACAGGCGGCGCAGGACCTCCAGGGAGCGCTCCTTGACCGGGGCGCCGGACAGGCCGCCGGTCTCCTTCACGAGGTCCGGGGCGGACTTCAGGCCCAGCCCCTCGCGCGCGATGGTGGTGTTGGTCGCGATGATGCCGTCCAGGCCGAGCTCCAGCGCGAGGTCGGCGACCGCGTCGACGTCCTCGTCCGCGAGGTCCGGGGCGATCTTGACGAGCAGCGGGACCCGGCGGTCGGTCACCGTGCGGTCCGCGGCCTCCCGTACGGCCGTCAGGAGCGGGCGCAGGGACTCGGTGGCCTGGAGGTTGCGCAGGCCCGGCGTGTTCGGCGAGGAGACGTTCACGACCAGGTAGTCCGCGTGGCGGGCCAGGCGCTCGGTGGAGGCGACGTAGTCCGCCACCGCCTCCTCCTCCGGCACGACCTTGGTCTTGCCGATGTTGACGCCCACGACCGTGTTGAAGACCGGCACGCGGGCCGCCAGGCGGGCCGCCACGGCCGCCGAGCCCTCGTTGTTGAATCCCATGCGGTTGATCAGCGCGCGGTCCGGCACGAGCCGGAACAGCCGCTTCTTGGGGTTGCCCGGCTGCGCCTGCGCCGTGACCGTGCCGATCTCGATGTGGTCGAAGCCGAGCATCGACATGCCGTCGATGGCGACGGCGTTCTTGTCGAAGCCCGCCGCGAGGCCGAAGGGGCCGTGCATGCGCAGCCCGAGCGCCTCGGTGCGCAGCTCCTTGTGGCGGGGAGCGAGGGCCGCGGCGGCGAAGGTGCGCAGCACGGGGGTGCGGGCCGCGAGCCGGATCCAGCGGAAGGCCAGGTAGTGGGCCTGCTCCGGGTCCATCCGCTTGAAGACCAGGTCGAAGAAGAGTTTGTACATGTCGAGAAGATCCCTTGTGCGCTCATGACGAGGGGGACACCGATGCGCGTCGCGCATCCGTGTCCCCCTCCTCGTACGGGCTGCTAGTCGCGGGCCGCGGTCAGGTGCTCCGCGTGCTCCTGGAGCGAGCGCACGCCCACGTCGCCGTGGTTGAGCGCGTCGATGCCCTGGACGGCCGCGGCGAGCGCCTGGACCGTGGTCAGGCACGGGACCCCGCGCGCCACGGCCGCCGTGCGGATCTCGTAGCCGTCGAGGCGGCCGCCGGTGCCGTACGGGGTGTTGACGATCAGGTCGACCTGGCCGTCGTGGATGAGCTGGACGATGGTCTTCTCGCCGGCCGGGCCCTCGCCCTCGCTGAGCTTGCGCACGATGGTGGCGTTGATGCCGTTGCGGCGCAGTACCTCGGCGGTGCCGGAGGTGGCCATCAGCTCGAAGCCGTGGGCGACGAGCTCGCGGGCCGGGAAGATCATCGAGCGCTTGTCGCGGTTGGCGACGGAGATGAACGCGCGGCCCTTGGTGGGCAGCGGGCCGTAGGCGCCGGCCTGCGACTTGGCGTACGCCGTGCCGAAGACGGAGTCGATGCCCATGACCTCGCCGGTGGAGCGCATCTCCGGACCGAGGACGGTGTCGACGCCGCGGCCGTGGATGTCGCGGAAGCGCGACCACGGCATGACGGCCTCCTTGACGGAGATCGGCGCGTCGAGCGGCAGGGTGCCGCCGTCGCCGGTCTTCGGGAGCATGCCCTCTTCGCGCAGTTCGGCGATGGTGGCGCCGAGCGAGATGCGCGCGGCGGCCTTGGCGAGCGGGACCGCGGTCGCCTTCGAGGTGAAGGGGACGGTGCGGGAGGCGCGCGGGTTGGCCTCCAGGACGTAGAGGATGTCACCCGCCATCGCGAACTGGATGTTGATCAGGCCGCGTACGCCGACGCCCTTGGCGATGGCCTCGGTGGAGGCGCGCAGGCGCTTGATGTCGAAGCCGCCGAGGGTGATCGGGGGCAGGGCGCAGGCCGAGTCGCCGGAGTGGATGCCGGCTTCCTCGATGTGCTCCATGACGCCGCCGAGGTAGAGCTCGGTGCCGTCGTAGAGGGCGTCGACGTCGATCTCGATGGCGTCGTCGAGGAAGCGGTCGACGAGGACGGGGCGGGTCGGCGAGATCTCGGTGGATTCCGCGATGTACGAGGACAGCCGGTCCTCGTCGTAGACGATCTCCATGCCGCGGCCGCCGAGCACGTACGAGGGGCGTACGAGGACCGGGTAGCCGATCTCGTCGGCGATGGCCTTCGCGCCCGCGAACGTGGTGGCGGTGCCGTGCTTGGGGGCCGGCAGGCCGGCGTCGGCGAGCACCTGGCCGAACGCGCCGCGGTCCTCGGCGGCGTGGATGGCCTCCGGCGGGGTGCCGACGACCGGGACGCCGTTGTCCTTGAGGGCCTGGGCCAGGCCCAGGGGGGTCTGGCCGCCGAGCTGGACGACGACGCCGGCGATGGGGCCGGCCAGCGACTCGGCGTGGACGATCTCCAGCACGTCTTCGAGCGTCAGCGGCTCGAAGTACAGGCGGTCGGAGGTGTCGTAGTCGGTGGAGACGGTCTCCGGGTTGCAGTTGACCATCACGGTCTCGTAGCCGGCGTCACTGAGGGCGAAGGAGGCGTGGACGCAGGAGTAGTCGAACTCGATGCCCTGGCCGATGCGGTTCGGGCCGGAGCCCAGGATGATCACGGCGGGCTTCTCGCGGGGCGCGACCTCGCTCTCCTCGTCGTACGAGGAGTAGAAGTACGGGGTCTTCGCGGCGAACTCGGCGGCGCAGGTGTCGACCGTCTTGTAGACCGGGCGGACGCCCAGCGCGTGGCGGACCTCGCGGACGACGTCCTCGCGCAGGCCGCGGATCTCGGCGATCTGGGCGTCGGAGAAGCCGTGCCGCTTGGCCTCGGCGAGCAGCTCGGGGTGGAGCTTCTCGGCGGCGGCCAGCTCGTCGGCGATCTCCTTGATCAGGAAGAGCTGGTCGACGAACCAGGGGTCGATCTTCGTGGACTCGAAGACCTCTTCCTGGGTGGCGCCGGCGCGGATGGCCTGCATGACGGTGTTGATGCGGCCGTCGGTGGGGCGGACGGCGGTGGCGAGGAGCTCTTCCTTGTCGCCGACGGGGCCGACGAAGGTGAACTGCGAGCCCTTCTTCTCCAGGGAGCGCAGGGCCTTCTGGAGGGCCTCGGTGAAGTTGCGGCCGATGGCCATGGCCTCGCCCACCGACTTCATGGTGGTGGTGAGGGTGGCGTCGGCGAGCGGGAACTTCTCGAAGGCGAAGCGCGGGGCCTTGACGACGACGTAGTCGAGGGTCGGCTCGAAGGAGGCCGGCGTCTTCTCGGTGATGTCGTTGGGGACCTCGTCGAGGGTGTAGCCGATGGCCAGCTTGGCGGCGATCTTGGCGATCGGGAAGCCGGTGGCCTTCGACGCGAGCGCCGAGGAGCGCGAGACGCGCGGGTTCATCTCGATGACGATGACGCGGCCGTCGACCGGGTCGATCGCGAACTGGATGTTGCAGCCGCCGGTGTCGACGCCGACCTCGCGGATGATCGCGATGCCAATGTCGCGCAGCCGCTGGTACTCGCGGTCGGTCAGGGTCATGGCCGGGGCGACGGTGATGGAGTCGCCGGTGTGGACGCCCATCGGGTCGAAGTTCTCGATGGAGCAGACGACGACCACGTTGTCCTTGGTGTCGCGCATCAGCTCCAGCTCGTACTCCTTCCAGCCGAGGATGGACTCCTCCAGGAGCACCTCGGTGGTCGGGGAGAGCGTCAGGCCCTGGCCGGCGATGCGGCGCAGCTCCTCCTCGTCGTGGGCGAAGCCGGAGCCGGCGCCGCCCATGGTGAAGGAGGGGCGGACGACGACGGGGTAGCCGCCGAGCGTCTCGACGCCCGCCAGGACGTCGTCCATGGAGTGGCAGATGACCGAGCGGGCGGACTCGCCGTAGCCGATCTTGGCCTTGACGGCCTCGACGACGCCCTTGAAGAGGTCGCGGTCCTCGCCCTTGTTGATGGCCTCGACGTTGGCGCCGATGAGCTCGACGCCGTACTTCTCCAGCACACCCTGCTCGTGCATGGAGATGGCGGTGTTGAGCGCGGTCTGGCCGCCGAGGGTCGGGAGCAGCGCGTCGGGGCGCTCCTTCGCGATGATCTTCTCGACGAACTCGGGGGTGATCGGCTCGACGTACGTGGCGTCGGCGATCTCCGGGTCGGTCATGATCGTCGCGGGGTTGGAGTTCACCAGGATGACCCGCAGGCCCTCGGCCTTGAGGATGCGGCAGGCCTGGGTGCCTGAGTAGTCGAACTCGGCGGCCTGTCCGATGACGATCGGGCCGGAGCCGATGACCAGGACGGACTGGATATCGGTGCGCTTAGGCACGCTCGGCCTCCATCAGGGCGGTTTCCATCAAAGACGTGAAGCGGTCGAAGAGGTACGCGGCGTCGTGCGGGCCGGCGGCAGCTTCGGGGTGGTACTGGACGGAGAAGGCCGGCTGGTCGAGCAGCTGGAGGCCTTCCACGACGTTGTCGTTCAGGCAGACGTGGGAGACCTCGGCGCGCCCGTAGGCGGTGTCCGAGACCTTGTCGAGGGGCGCGTCGACGGCGAAGCCGTGGTTGTGCGCGGTGATCTCGACCTTGCCGGTGGTGCGGTCCTGCACCGGCTGGTTGATGCCGCGGTGGCCGTACTTCAGCTTGTACGTGCCGAAGCCGAGGGCGCGGCCCAGGATCTGGTTGCCGAAGCAGATGCCGAAGAGCGGGGTCTTGCGGGCGAGGACGCCCTGCATGACGGAGACCGCGTGATCGGCGGTGGCCGGGTCGCCGGGGCCGTTGGAGAAGAACACGCCGTCCGGGGAGACGGCGTAGATGTCCTCGACGGTGGCGGTGGCGGGCAGCACGTGCACCTCGATGCCGCGCTCGGCCATCCGGTGCGGGGTCATGCCCTTGATGCCAAGGTCCACGGCGGCGACCGTGAACTTCTTCTCGCCGATGGCGGGGACGACGTACGTCTCCTTGGTGGCGACCTCGGCGGAGAGGTTCGCGCCCTTCATCTGGGGCTGCTCCTGGACCTTGGCCAGCAGCGCCGCGTCGGCGGCGATCGCCTCGCCGGAGAAGATGCCGACGCGCATGGCGCCGCGCTCGCGCAGGTGGCGGGTCAGGGCGCGGGTGTCGATGCCGGAGATCCCGACGACGCCCTGCTTGACCAGCTCCTCGTCCAGCGAGCGCTGCGAGCGCCAGTTGGACGGGACGCGGGCGGGGTCGCGCACGACGTACCCGGCGACCCAGATGCGGGAGGACTCGGGGTCCTCGTCGTTGACGCCGGTGTTGCCCACGTGCGGGGCGGTCATCACGACGACCTGCCGGTGGTACGACGGGTCGGTGAGGGTCTCCTGGTAGCCGGTCATGCCGGTGGAGAACACGGCCTCGCCGAAGGTCTCCCCCACAGCGCCGTAGGCGCGGCCGCGGAAGATCCGACCGTCCTCCAGGACGAGTACGGCGGGAGCTTTGGCTGCTCCCCTGGTGGAGGTCGTCATCGTTCGGCGCCTTCCGTCGTGATGGATTGGTTCATGAGATTGACGGCTTCGACCCAGGCGGCGTGTTCGGCCGCGCGGTCGGAGCGGAATCCGGAGTCGATCAGCTTGTCGCCGTGCGCCCACGTGACGACGAGGAGACCGCCCTCGGTGAGTACCTTGCCCGCGATTCCCTTGTCGAGGCGGGCGCCGCGCAGCTGCGCGGCCGGTACGAAGAAGTCGGTGGCACCCGGACGGACCACGTCGAGGCCCGCGTCGGTGAGCGTGAGCTCGACCCGGCTGCGCACCCCCAGGCCGTGGGCGACGATCCGGTCGAGCCACTGCCCGGCGGTGGTGGACCCGTGGTACCGGCCGGTCAGGGCCAGCCGGTGCTCGGGGAGGCCGCCGGGGGCGGCGGGCAGCTCCGGCAGATCGCTCTGCAGGGCGCCGCGCCATTTCCAGCCCTGCCGCATCAGCCAGTACACGAACGCGATGAAGACGAGCAGACCGATCACCCACGCGATGCGTGCGCCCCAGTCCGTCACCTCCGCCGACCGTCGTTCGGCGGCCTCGGCGGCCAGTTGGATTACTGCAGGTGTCACGCCAGTTTCCCGTCCACGACCGTTGCCCGGCCCCGCAGGAAGGTGTGAGTGACGCGTCCCGGCAGCTCACGGCCCTCGTAAGGCGTGTTGCGGCTGCGGGAAGCGAAGTGTGCGGGGTCCACGACACCACGGTACGAGGTATCGACCAAGGTCAGGTTCGCGGGTTCACCTGCCGAGACGGGGCGGCCGTGGTGGTCCAGGCCGCCGATCCGCGCCGGGGCGAAGGACATGCGCTCGGCGACGCCCGCCCAGTCGAGCAGTCCGGTCTCCACCATCGTCTGCTGGACGACGGAGAGCGCGGTCTCCAGGCCGACCATGCCCATGGCGGCGGCGGCCCACTCGCAGTCCTTGTCCTCGTGCGGGTGCGGGGCGTGGTCGGTGGCGACGATGTCGATCGTGCCGTCGGCCAGCGCCTCGCGCAGGGCCATGACGTCGCGCTCGGTGCGCAGCGGCGGGTTGACCTTGTAGACCGCGTTGTACGAGCGGACCAGCTCGTCGGTGAGGAGCAGGTGGTGCGGGGTGACCTCGGCGGTGACGTCGATGCCGCGGGACTTGGCCCAGCGGACGATCTCGACGGAGCCGGCCGTGGAGAGGTGGCAGATGTGCACGCGGGAGCCGACGTGCTCGGCGAGGAGGACGTCGCGGGCGATGATCGACTCCTCGGCGACGGCCGGCCAGCCGCCGAGGCCCAGCTCGGCGGAGACGACGCCCTCGTTCATCTGGGCGCCCTCGGTCAGCCGGGGCTCCTGGGCGTGCTGGGCGACGACGCCGCCGAAGGCCTTCACGTACTCCAGGGCGCGGCGCATGATCACGGCGTCGTCGACGCACTTGCCGTCGTCGGAGAAGACGGTGACGCGGGCGGCGGAGTCGTGCATGGCGCCCAGCTCGGAGAGCTGCTTGCCCTCCAGGCCGACGGTGACGGCGCCGATGGGCTGCACGTCGCAGTAGCCGGACTCCTTGCCCAGGCGCCAGACCTGCTCGACGACGCCGGCGGTGTCGGCGACGGGGAAGGTGTTCGCCATGGCGAAGACGGCGGTGTAGCCGCCGGAGGCGGCGGCGCGGGTGCCGGTCAGGACGGTCTCGGAGTCCTCGCGGCCGGGCTCGCGCAGGTGGGTGTGCAGGTCGACGAGGCCGGGGAGGAGGACCTGCCCCTCGGCCTCGATGACGGTCGCGCCCTCGGCGGACAGGCCCGTACCGACCTCGGCGATGGTCTCGCCGTCGATCAGGACGTCCTGCGCCTCGCCACCGAGTACCTTCGCCCCGCGGATCAGGATCTTGCTCATGATTACTTGCTCTCCTCGATACGGGGCGTGCTGGTGGTGGTGACGGCCGGCTCGGAGCCGCCGAGCAGCAGGTACAGGACGGCCATCCGGGTGGAGACGCCGTTGGCGACCTGCTCGACGGCGGTGCAGCGGTCGGAGTCGGCGACCTCGGCGGTGATCTCCATGCCGCGGTTCATCGGGCCGGGGTGCATGACGATGGCGTGCTCGGGCATCTTGGCCATGCGGTCGCCGTCGAGCCCGTACCGGCGGGAGTACTCGCGCTCGGTCGGGAAGAAGGCGGCGTTCATGCGTTCGCGCTGCACACGCAGCATCATGACCGCGTCGGACTTCGGCAGCACGTCGTCGAGGCTGTACGAGACCTCGCAGGGCCAGCTCTCGACGCCGATCGGGACCAGGGTGGGCGGGGCCACCACGGTGACCTCGGCGCCGAGCGTGTGGAGCAGCTGCACGTTGGAGCGGGCGACGCGGCTGTGCAGGACGTCGCCGACGATCGTGATGCGGCGGCCGTTCAGGTCCTTGCCGAGGCCGGCGTCGCGGCCGACCAGGCGGCGGCGCATGGTGAAGGCGTCCAGCAGGGCCTGGGTGGGGTGCTCGTGGGTGCCGTCGCCGGCGTTGACGACGGCGGAGTCGATCCAGCCGGAGGTCGCGAGCCGGTAGGGGGCGCCGGAGGCGTGGTGGCGGATGACGACGGCGTCGGCGCCCATGGCCTCCAGGGTCAGCGCGGTGTCCTTGAGGGATTCGCCCTTGGAGACCGAGGAGCCCTTGGCGGAGAAGTTGATGACGTCGGCGGACAGGCGCTTGGCGGCCGCTTCGAAGGAGATCCGGGTGCGGGTCGAGTCCTCGAAGAACAGGTTGACGACGGTGAGGCCGCGCAGGGTGGGCAGCTTCTTGATCGGCCGGTCCGCGACGCGTGCCATCTCCTCGGCGGTGTCGAGGATGAGGACGGCGTCGTCGCGCGTGAGATCGGCGGCCGAGATGAGGTGGCGCTTCATCAGGGTGCTCCGTTTGTCGATGAGGTCAGAGCGGCGGGGAGGGAGGGCGGCGGGGAGGCCCGGGCCGCGGACGGGGTGGAGTGCGGCCCGGCGGGCAGGCTCGCGCGCGGGCCCCCGCGTTCGGGGCCCCTCACTCGTACGGGCTACTGCCCGGCGGTCGTGTCGGTCCGCTGGCCGAGCAGCACGGCGTCTCGGCCGTCCTCCTCCTGGAGCTGGACCTTGACGGTCTCCCGCAGCGACGTGGGGAGGTTCTTGCCGACGTAGTCGGCGCGGATCGGCAGCTCGCGGTGGCCACGGTCGACGAGGACCGCGAGCTGCACGGCGCGGGGGCGGCCGAGGTCGCCCAGCGCGTCGAGGGCGGCCCTGATGGTGCGGCCGGAGAAGAGCACGTCGTCGACGAGGACGACCAGGCGTCCGTCGATGTCGTCGCCGGGGATCTCGGTGCGGCCGATCGCACGGGCGGGCTTCAGCCGCAGATCGTCGCGGTACATGGTGATGTCGAGGGATCCGACCGGGATCTTCGTGCCGGTGATCTCTTCGAGCTTGGCGGCCAGCCGGCGGGCGAGGTACACACCGCGGGTGGGAATGCCGAGGAGCACCACGTCGTCGGCGCCCTTGGCGCGTTCGACGATCTCGTGGGCGATGCGGGTCAGCACCCGCGCGATGTCCTGCGCCTCGAGAACGGGGCGCGCATCGCTCTGCTGAGCGTCCATGAAAGGACCTCCTTCTCCGCCTCACGGGACGGTTCTTAAAGGACGTCTGGCTGTACGGCCTCCACGGTACCAGGGGCCCGGCCCCGCACCGGCACCGGGCCCGGTGGGGGCCGCTCGAAGGGGGGCGGCCAAGACCATTCGGCTTGACGCATCCAAGTAACGCTGCGTAACCTCACAGTGAGTTACCAGCCGCGCGGCGGTGCCGCACGTGGTCATGTCGTCACAGCGTCCGGGAGCGTTATGTCCAGCGAATACGCCAAACAGCTCGGGGCCAAGCTCCGCGCCATCCGCACCCAGCAGGGCCTCTCCCTCCATGGTGTCGAGGAGAAGTCCCAGGGCCGGTGGAAGGCCGTGGTGGTCGGGTCGTACGAGCGCGGGGACCGCGCCGTGACCGTCCAGCGCCTCGCCGAGCTGGCGGACTTCTACGGGGTTCCGGTGCAGGAGCTGCTGCCGGGCACGACTCCGGGCGGGGCCGCCGAGCCGCCGCCGAAGCTGCGCCTCGACCTGGAGCGCCTCGCCGGCGTTCCCGCCGAGAAGGCCGGCCCGCTGCAGCGGTACGCCGCCACCATCCAGAGCCAGCGCGGGGACTACAACGGCAAGGTGCTGTCGATCCGCCAGGACGACCTGCGCACCCTGGCCGTCATCTACGACCAGTCCCCCTCGGTCCTGACCGAGCAGCTGATCAGCTGGGGCGTGCTCGACGCGGATGCGCGTCGCGCCGTGGCGCACGAGGACATCTAGTCCCCGTACCCAGGACCAGCAGAAACGTTACCGGCGTGGGCCGGGAGCCAGGAGTGGCTCCCGGCCCACGCCGGTTTTCGCGTACCGGCCCATTTCGCCCACCGGTCTCTTTTCGCGTGCCGGTCTCCTGTCGCCCACCGGTCTCTTTTCGCGTACCGGTCCGCGGGTGGCTGCCCGGAACGGACGGAGGGCCCGCAGCGCGCGTGCGCTGCGGGCCCTGCCGTTCTCGCCGACCGCGTGGGCTATTCGCCCCGGCGCAGACTCGGCTTCAGGTCCTTGAAGCGGGCCAGCAGCCCGTTCACGAACGAGGGGGACTCGTCGGTGGAGAACTCCTTGGCCAGCTGGACGGCCTCGTCGATGGCCACGGCGTCCGGGGTGTCGTCCACCCAGATCAGCTCGTAGGCACCGAGCCGCAGGATGTTCCGGTCCGCGACCGGCATGCGGTCGAGCTCCCAGTCCACGGCGTAGGTGACGATCAGGTCGTCGATGCGGTTCACCTTGTCGGCGTACCCCTCGACGAGATCCATCGTGAAGGCGCTGACGGGCGGCTGCCGGTCGTCCGACCGCGCGTGGCGGATCCAGTCCGCGAGGACCTCGCGCACGGGCACCCCGCGCTGGTCGGCCTCGAACAGGATCTGGAAGGCGCGCTTGCGCGCGTTGCTGCGGGCAGCCACGGTTAGCTGTTCACCCGGCCGAGGTAGTCGGAGGTGCGGGTGTCGACCTTGACCTTCTCGCCGGTGGTGACGAAGAGCGGGACCTGGATCTCGTAACCGGTCTCCAGCTTGGCGGGCTTGGTGCCACCGGTGGAGCGGTCGCCCTGGACGCCCGGGTCGGTGTGCTCGATGACCAGCTCGACGGCGGCCGGGAGCTCGACGTAGAGCACCTCGCCCTCGTGCTGGGCGACCGAGGCGGTGAAGCCCTCGATGAGGAAGTTGGCGGCGTCGCCGACGGCCTTGCGGTCGACCATCAGCTGGTCGTACGTCTGCATGTCCATGAAGACGAAGTACTCGCCGTCCATGTACGAGAACTGCATGTCGCGGCGGTCGATGGTGGCCGTCTCGACCTTCGTGCCGGCGTTGAACGTCTTGTCGACGACCTTGCCGGAGAGCACGTGCTTGAGCTTGGTGCGCACGAAGGCCGGGCCCTTGCCGGGCTTGACGTGCTGGAACTCGACGACGGACCAGAGCTGGCCGCCGTCGAGCTTGAGCACCATGCCGTTCTTGAGGTCGTTCGTGGAAGCCACGGTTGCGGAATCTCCTGCACTGGAAGACCACGGGTGCGCGCACAGTCCGCCGCGGCGGGCTAGAGCGCGAGCAGCTCCTTGGTCGTAATGGTGAGTAGCTCGGGACCGCCGTCCGCCTCGGGGCGCACGACGAGCGTGTCATCGATCCGGACACCTCCCCGGCCCGGGAGGTGAACCCCCGGTTCGACGGTGACCGGCACGCAAGCGTCCAGTTTACCCATTGCCGTAGGTGCAAGCTGCGGGTCCTCGTCGATTTCGAGGCCGACGCCGTGTCCGGTCGACGGAGCGATGGCTTCACCGTGGCCCGCGGAGTCCAGTACGGAGCGCGCCGCGCGGTCGACTTCGCGGTACGCGGCGCCGGGCAGGAGCGCCTCCCGGCCGGCCCGCTGGGCCGTGAAAACAAGATCGTAGAGCTCGATCTGCCAGTCGGCCGGGCTGGTGCCGATCACGAAGGTCCGGCCGATCTCGCAGCGGTAGCCGCGGTAGTTGGCGCCGAGGCAGACGGAGAGGAAGTCGCCCTCCTCGACCCGGCGGTCGGAGGGCCGGTGCCGGGAGCGGCCGGAGTTCGGCCCGGCGCCGACGGAGGTCGGGAAGGCGGGCCCGTCAGCGCCGTGGTCGACGAGACGGCGCTCCAGCTCCAGCGCGAGGTGGCGCTCGGTCCGGCCCACCAGGATCGACTCCAGCAGCTCGCCGAGGGCCTGGTCGGCGATCTCCGCGGCGATCCGCAGGCAGGCGATCTCCTCCTCGTCCTTGACGAGGCGCTGCTGCTCCACGGCGCTGCCGAGGTCCACGAGCCGCGTCTTGGGCGCGACCGAGCGCAGGGCGCGGTGGCGGGCGACGGTGAGGTGGTGCTCCTCGACGGCCAGCGACTCGACGCGCAGCGATCCGGCCGTGTCCCCGGCCGCGACGGCGGCGTCGCTGCCGGGGCCCGCCAGTACGGAGAGCCTGAGCCGCTCGTCGAGGCGCCCCTCGTCGGCTTCGCCGGTGGGCGGGCCGACGGTGAACAGCATGTCCTCGCCGTCCGGCCCGACGAGCAGGACGGCGGACGGCGGGGACGCCCCGGTGAGGTAGCGGACGTTCGCCGGACGCGTGATCAGTGCGGCGGCGTTCCCCGCTGCGGCGCAGCGGTCGCGAAGCAGGCCCCGGCGGGTCGCGTACACGTCTGACATGTCTTCGAGCGTACGAGCGCCGCGCGCATCCGGCCTGGTGAGCACACCCGTACGGGGCCCGGGCCCGGCGGCGGCCCGGGCCGCCGGGCCCGGGCCCGCACCCGCTCCGGGCCGCTCCCCCGTCAGCCGCCCACGTACGCCGCGAGGTGCTCGCCGGTGAGGGTGGCCCGTTCGGCCACGAGCGCGGCGGGGGTGCCCTCGAAGACGATCCGGCCGCCGTCGTGGCCCGCGCCGGGCCCGAGGTCGATGATCCAGTCGGCGTGCGCCATGACCGCCTGGTGGTGCTCGACGACGATGACCGACTTGCCGGAGTCGACGAGCCGGTCGAGCAGGCCCAGCAGGTGCTCGACGTCGGCGAGGTGCAGGCCGGCCGTGGGCTCGTCGAGGACGTAGACCCCGCCCTTGTCGGCCATGTGGGTCGCCAGCTTGAGCCGCTGGCGCTCGCCGCCGGAGAGGGTCGTGAGCGGCTGGCCGATGGTGAGGTAGCCGAGGCCGACGTCGGCGAGGCGCGCGACGATGCGGTGCGCGGCGGGGAGGTGCCCGGCCCCCGACCCGAAGAACGCCTCGGCCTCGGTCACCGACATCGCGAGCACCTCGCTGATGTCACGGCCGCCGAAGTGGTAGTCGAGGACCGAGGAGTCGAACCGCCTTCCCTCGCACTCCTCGCAGGTGGTGGCGACGCCGGCCATCATCGCCAGGTCGGTGTAGACGACCCCGGCGCCGTTGCAGGTCGGGCAGGCGCCCTCGGAGTTGGCGCTGAACAGCGCCGGCTTCACGTCGTTGGCCTTGGCGAACGCCTTGCGGATCGGGTCGAGCAGTCCGGTGTACGTCGCCGGGTTGCTGCGCCGGGACCCCTTGATGGCGCCCTGGTCGACCGAGACCACGCCCTCGCCGGGCGGGATCGATCCGTGCACGAGCGAGCTCTTGCCCGAGCCCGCGACACCCGTGACGACGGTGAGCACCCCCAGCGGGATGTCCACGTCGACGTCGCGGAGGTTGTGGGCACTGGCCCCGCGGATCTCCAGCGTGCCGGTGGGCTTGCGCACGCCGTCCTTGACGGCGGCCCGGTCGTCGAAGTGCCGGCCGGTGATGGTGCCGCCGGTCCGCAGCCCCTCGACGGTGCCCTCGAAGCAGACGGTGCCGCCGCCCGAACCGGCGCCGGGGCCGAGGTCGACGACGTGGTCGGCGATCGCGATCGTCTCCGGCTTGTGCTCCACGACGAGCACGGTGTTGCCCTTGTCCCGCAGCCGCAGCAGGAGGTTGTTCATGCGCTGGATGTCGTGCGGGTGCAGGCCGGTGGTGGGCTCGTCGAAGACGTACGTGACGTCGGTGAGCGAGGAGCCGAGGTGGCGGATCATCTTGACGCGCTGCGCCTCACCGCCCGAGAGCGTGCCCGACGCGCGGTCGAGCGAGAGGTAGCCGAGACCGATCTCGACGAACGAGTCGAGGGTCCCCAGCAGCGTCGCGAGCAGCGGCGCCACCGAGGGCTCGTCGAGTGCGCGGACCCATTCGGCCAGGTCCCGGATCTCCATCGCGCACAGGTCGGCGATGTTCTTCCGCTTGATCTTCGAGGAGCGCGCGCCCTCGTTCAGCCGCGTGCCCGCGCAGTCGGGGCAGGTGGTGAAGGTGACCGCCCGCTCCACGAAGGCCCGGATGTGCGGCTGCATGGACTCGGTGTCCTTGGACAGCATCGACTTCTGGACGCGCGGGATCAGGCCCTCGTAGGTCATGTTGATGCCCGCGATCTTCATGCGGGTCGGCTCGCGGTGCAGGAGGTCCTGGAGCTCCTTCTTCGTGTACGTGGCGATCGGCTTGTCCGGGTCGAAGAAACCGGACTCGATGTAGAGGCGCGAGTTCCAGCCGCCCCCGGTGTACCCGGGGATCGTGAACGCGCCCTCGTTCAGCGACTTGGTGTCGTCGTAGAGCTGCGTGAGGTCGATGTCGGTGACCGCGCCGCGGCCCTCGCAGCGCGGGCACATGCCGCCGGTGACGCTGAAGCTGCGCTTCTCCTTGACCTCCTGCCCGCCGCGCCGGACGGTGACCGCGCCGGCCCCGCTGATCGAGGCGACGTTGAAGGAGAACGCCTTGGCGGAGCCGATGTGCGGCTTGCCGAGTCGGCTGAAGAGGATGCGCAGCATGGCGTTGACGTCGGTGGCGGTGCCCACCGTGGAGCGCGGGTCACCACCCATCCGCTGCTGGTCGACGGTGATCGCGGTGGTCAGACCGTCGAGCACGTCGACCTCGGGCCGGGCCAGCGTCGGCATGAACCCCTGGACGAAGGCGCTGTAGGTCTCGTTGATCAGCCGCTGCGATTCGGCGGCGATCGTGTCGAACACCAATGAGCTCTTGCCCGATCCGGAGACACCGGTGAACACCGTCAGGCGGCGCTTCGGGATCTCGATGCTGACGTCCTTGAGGTTGTTCACCCGCGCGCCGTGCACGCGGATCAGGTCGTGGCTGTCGGCATCGTGCGGCGCGGGCCTGTCCCTGTCCTTGCTCATCGTGTCTCCGTCTGTCGGGTCGGGCAGCCTGGCTCGATCTCACCAGCTGTGCGGGGCGCGCTCACTGGTCCTGGATCAGCCCGAGGACGTTGCCGTCGGGGTCGGTGAAGGTGGCCACGAGGCGGCCGCCGCCGACGTCGCGCACGGGGTCCTTGAGCTTGCCGCCGGCCGCGGTCACCTCGGCGAGCTTGGCCTCGATGTCCGGCACGTGCCAGTGGACCACGGGGCCGGTCATGCCCTGCGCGGCGCCGCCGGGCACGAGCCCGATCTGCTGGCCGGCGGCCTCGTAGCCGACGTAGTACGGCTCGTCGCTCGTCGGCGCGACGCCGAGCAGCGCGGTGTACACGTCCTTGGCGGCGGCCAGGTCGGAGACGGGGTGCAGGACGGTCTTGATTCCCTGGGTGGGAGAGCTGGTCATGATCACTCCTGGAGTGGTGGGGTTCGGCGTGGAATTCACGCTAACCGCGGCACGCGGGCCCACGCTTCTCCAAAGCTGACCGCTTAGAAACCAGGGGTGGCCAGGGCCCGGGCCAGTGCCTCGTCAAGGGCCCGCGAGGTGGCCTCCACGTCCAGGTCCGAGTTGTCGATGATCGGCAGCCCGGAGCCGTACCAGCCCGCCATGCGGCCGTGGATGCGGGCGACCTCCTCGTCCGAGAGGCGCCGGTTGCCCGAGCGGGCGGCATTGCGCTCCAGGACGATCTCCAGGCCGGGCAGGAGGACGACGGGCAGCAGGGCGGGTCCCACGTGGCGCTTCCAGCCGCCCAGGCCCACCACCGGCCGGTCCGGGAACACGGCGTCATCGAGGATGCAGGAGATCCCGTTGGCCAGGAAGTTGCGGGCGGCGAAGCCGCAGGTGCGGCGGGCCAGCCGGTACTGGGCCTCGGAGTGGTCGTTCCAGCCCGCCTGCGGGTCAGCGAAGCCCGAGCACACCCACTCCCGGACGTCGTCCAGGCTCACGTGGGCGGTCGGCACCGGCCGGGTGCTCGCCCAGTGCCGGGCCACGGTGGTCTTGCCCGCGCCCGCCGGGCCGATCAGCAGCACGGCCAGCGTGGCCCCGCCGGTCCCGGCCACCGCGGGAGGGAGCGGAATGTGCCCCGTGGCCTCGGTGCCGGGCGGCGGCGAGTACGGCGGCGCGTGCGGGGCCGGCGTGTGCGGGGCAGGCGCCTGCGGGGGCGCGGCGGGCGGCACCGGCACCGGCCACCCCTGCGCGGGGGGTATCGGCGGCTGTGGGGGCACGGCCGCATGATGTCCCGGCTGCCCCCAGCCCGCGCCGCCGCCCCCCACTCCTTGCTGCATCCGCTGCCACTCCGTCTCGTTCCACCGACTGATGCGAGAACGTTATATGACCACGGGGGCGGAGCCGCCCACCAGCACCGTCAGAGTGCGACTTCGTCCGCCAGCGCGCGCAGCGCCAGCCGGTACGAGCCGATCCCGAAGCCCGCCACCGTCCCGGTCGCCACCGAGGCGATGACCGACGTGTGCCGGAACTCCTCGCGGGCGTACGGGTTCGAGATGTGCACCTCGATCAGCGGAGCGGTGCGCTGCGCCGCCGCGTCCCGCATGGCGTACGAATAGTGCGTGAAGGCACCCGGGTTGATCACGACCGGGATCTTGCCGTCCGCCGCCTCGTGCAGCCAGCGCACTATGGCGCCCTCGTCGTTGGTCTCGCGGACCTCGACGTCGAAGCCGAGCTCCTCGCCCAGCGCGCGGCAGCTCTCGACGAGCCCGGCGTACGAGGTGGCCCCGTACACGTCGGGCTCGCGCGACCCGAGCCGGCCCAGGTTCGGCCCGTTCAGCACGAGCACCTTGCGGCTCACGCCGACACCTCGCCGTACGCCGCGATCAGGTGCGCCGGGTCGGGGCCCTCCAGGACGGTGGGCTTGGCCAGGCCGTCGAGGACGATGAAGCGCAGCAGGTTGCCGCGGGACTTCTTGTCAACCTGCATGGTCTGGAGCAGCTTGGGCCACTGGTCGCCGCGGTAGGTCAGCGGCAGCCCGACCGCGGCCAGGATCTCCCGGTGGCGGTCGGCCGTCGCGTCGTCGAGCCGGCCCGCGAGCCGGCCGAGCTCGGCCGCGAAGACCATGCCGACCGACACGGCCGCGCCGTGGCGCCACTTGTAGCGCTCGTTCTTCTCGATGGCGTGCGCGAGGGTGTGCCCGTAGTTGAGGATCTCCCGCAGCCCCGATTCCTTCAGGTCGCTGGAGACGACGTCCGCCTTGACCTGGATCGAGCGCACGATGAGCTCCGCGGTGTGCGGGCCGTCGGGCGTGCGGGCCGCGGCCGGATCCGCCTCGATCAGGTCGAGGATCACCGGGTCGGAGATGAATCCGGCCTTGATGACCTCGGCGAGGCCGCTGACGTAGTCGTGGACCGGCAGCGAGTCCAGCGCCGCCAGGTCGCACAGCACGCCGGCGGGCGGGTGGAAGGCTCCCACCAGGTTCTTGCCCTCGGCGGTGTTGATGCCGGTCTTGCCGCCGACGGCCGCGTCCACCATCGCGAGGACGGTGGTCGGTACGGCGATCCAGCGCACTCCGCGCAGCCAGGAGGCCGCGACGAAGCCCGCGAGGTCCGTGGTGGCCCCGCCGCCGACGCCGACGATCACGTCGGTGCGGGTGAAACCGGACTGGCCGAGCGCCTTCCAGCAGTACGCCGCGACCTCGATGGTCTTGGCCTCCTCGGCGTTCGGCACCTGGATGGCGACCGCCTCGTAGCCCTGCTCGGCCAGGTCGTCGCGCAGCGCCTCACCGGTCGAGGCCAGCGCCTCGGGGTGGATCACTGCGACCCGCTGGGCCTTCGTACCGATCAGGCCGCCCAGCTCGCCGAGCAGTTGCCGGCCCACCAGCACGTCGTACGCGTCGTGTCCGGCGCTGGCGCCGACCTGGATGCGCGTCACCTGGTCTGTCATACGTCCTTCAACTCCAGAGCGTCGAGGACCGCCTGGGCGACCTCTTCGGGGGTGCGGTCGTCGGTGGCCACCACGACGCGCGCGACTTCGGTGTACAGGGGGCGGCGGGCCTCCATCAGCTCGCGCCACTGGCGGCGCGGGTTGACGGCGAGCAGCGGGCGCGCCGCGCCCAGCCCGACCCGCCGGACGGCTTCCTCGACGTCCATCGACAGATAGGCGACGGGCAGCCCGGCCAGCAGCTCCCGGGTGCCCGCGTCGAGGACGGCGCCGCCGCCGAGGGCGAGGACTCCGGTGTGCTCGGCGACCGCGGCGGCGACCGCCCGGCGCTCCAGCTCGCGGAAGTACGGCTCGCCCTCGTCGACGAAGAGGTCCGAGATCTCGCGGCCCTGGGCCGCGACGATGTCGGCGTCGGTGTCCCGGTAGGGGACGCCGAGCCGCTCGGCGAGCAGCGCCCCCACCGTGGACTTGCCGGACCCCATGGGCCCGACGAGGACGACCAGTGGTCCGCCCGTCACCGGATCTGCAGGTTGTCGAGGTACGACCGGACGTTGCGCCGGGTCTCGGGGACCGAGTCCCCGCCGAACTTCTCCACGACCGCGTCCGCGAGGACGAGGGCGACCATCGCCTCGGCGACGATGCCGGCCGCGGGGACGGCGCAGACGTCGGAGCGCTGGTGGTGGGCGGCGGCGGCCTCGCCGGTGGCCACGTCGATCGTGGCGAGCGCCTTCGGGACGGTCGCGATCGGCTTCATGGCCGCGCGGACGCGCAGCAGCTCACCGGTGGTCAGACCGCCCTCGGTGCCGCCGGAGCGGCCGGAGGTGCGCTTGATGCCCTCGGGGGTGGCCACGATCTCGTCGTGCGCCTGCGAGCCGGGTACGCGGGCCAGGTCGAAGCCGTCGCCGACCTCGACGCCCTTGATCGCCTGGATGCCCATCAGCGCGGCCGCGAGGCGCGCGTCCAGGCGGCGGTCCCAGTGCACGTGCGAGCCGAGGCCGACCGGGACCCCGTAGGCGAGGACCTCGACGACGCCGCCGAGGGTGTCGCCGTCCTTGTGGGCCTGGTCGATCTCCGCGACCATCGCCTTCGACGCGTCCGCGTCCAGGCAGCGCACCGGGTCCGCGTCCAGCTTCTCGACGTCGGCCGGGGTCGGGTACACGCCGTACGGGGCCTTGGCCGTGGCCAGCTCCACCACGTGCGAGACGATCTCGATGCCCGCGACCTCCTTGATGAAGGAGCGGGCGACGGCGCCGAGGGCGACGCGGGCGGCGGTCTCACGGGCGCTGGCGCGCTCCAGGATCGGCCGGGCCTCGTCGAAGCCGTACTTCTGCATGCCCGCGAGGTCGGCGTGGCCCGGGCGCGGCCGGGTCAGCGGCGCGTTGCGGCCGGTGTCCTTGAGCAGCGACGGGTCGACCGGGTCGGCCGACATGACGGTCTCCCACTTGGGCCACTCGGTGTTGCCGATCATGACGGCGATCGGGGAGCCCTGGGACAGGCCGTGGCGGACGCCGCCGAGGAAGGTGATCTCGTCCTGCTCGAACTTCATCCGGGCACCGCGGCCATAGCCGAGCCGGCGCCGGGCCAGGTGGTCGGCCACCAGCTCGGTGGTGACCGGAACGCCGGCGGGAAGGCCCTCCAGCGTCGCGACCAGTGCCGGTCCGTGCGACTCTCCTGCGGTCAGCCAACGCAACCTGCTCAACGATGCTCCTCATGCTCGCGCCTGGGTACTGCGGCGGCGCGGCCGGGTGCTCGGCCCGGACCCGCCACACCCGATCCTCCCACGTCCGGGCCGGTGCGCCGCCCTCCGGTCCAGCTGGCGGACGGCGGTGCACCCGGGCTCACCCTGGCGAGTGCGGCCGTCGCGGGCAAGATCGGCCCGCGCAGTGCATCAGGTGCCGCGGCAGTGGGTGCGGAGGCGGCGGGTCGGGCGGCGGGTGGGGAGACGGCCGATCAGTGGCGGGCCCGCAGCGCTGCCTCGCCCGCGGCCCGCATGGCGGCCAGCGGCGCGGTGTGCCGGCCGGTCATCTGCTCGACCTGGAGCACCGCCTGGTGGACGAGGAGGTCCAGGCCGCCGAGGAGCCGGCCGCCGCGCTCCGACCAGGCCGCCGCGAGCGCGGTCGGCCAGGGGTCGTACAGGACGTCGAAGAGGGTCCCCGCACCGGCCGGTACGCGGTCGGCCAGCCAGTCCGTGGCGCGTGCCGGGGTCGTCGCGATGACCAGCGGCGCGCCCAGCCCCTCGGCGGCGTCCGCCCAGTCGGCCGTACGGACGGCCACGTCGAGGCGCTCGCCCCACTCCTGCATCTCGTCGGCGCGGGCCCGGGAGCGCACGTACACCGTGACCTCGCCGGAGCAGACCCTGGCGAGCGCCGCCAGGGCGGAGGAGGCGGTGGCCCCGGCGCCCAGGATCGTGGCGCGCCCGACCGTGTCGACGCCGCGCTCGTGGAGCGCGGAGACGATCCCGGGGATGTCGGTGTTGTCGCCGAGACGCCGGCCGTCCTCGGTCAGGACGACCGTGTTGACCGCCTCGACCGAGGCGGCGGTGTCGCTGATGCCGTCGAGCAGCGGGATGACCGCGCGCTTGAGCGGCATCGTCAGGGACAGCCCGGCCCACTCGGGGCCGAGGCCGGCGACGAACTGCGGGAGCGCGTCCTCGTCTATCTCGAAGCGGTCGTACGACCAGTCGTCGAGGCCGAGCTCCTGGTACGCGGCGCGGTGGAGCACCGGTGAAAGGGAGTGCTCGATCGGTGAACCGAGCACGGCTGCGCGTATCACTGCCCTTCCTTCTTCCTCTCCTCTTCGTACTTCTGGCGGTTCCTGTTGTGCTCTTCGTTGGTCACGGCGAACAGGGTCTCGTTCTCGTTCACCGACACGAAGTAGTACCAGGGACCGGTGGCCGGGTTGATCGCCGACTTGAGGGCGTCGGGGCCCGGGCTGCCGATCGGTCCGGGCGGCAGGCCCTTGATCTTGTAGGTGTTGTACGGGTCGTCGAGCTTGCGGAGGTCGTTGACGGAACCCACGTCCAGGGTGCTCTGACCCCTCATGTAGTTGACCGTGGAGTCGAAGTCGAGCAGACCGTAGGTCTCCGTGTTGCCGGGCTTGAGCCGGTTGTAGACGACCCTGGAGATCTTGTCGAAGTCGTGCTGGTACTTGCCCTCGGCCTGGACGAGGCTCGCGACGGTGATGAGCTGCAGCGGGCTGGAGAGGCCCAGCTTGGAGGCCTGGCCCTTGACGTCCGCGCTCTCGTAGGCCTCGTTGGACTTGGTGACCATCTGCTTGAGCATCGACTGCGGGGTCGCGTCCTTGCTCAGGTCGTAGCGGGCCGGGTAGAGGAAGCCCTCCAGTGGGTCCTTGAGGTCCTTGTTGTTGGCCCAGTCGGGCAGACCGAGGTTCTTCGCCTCCTTGGTGGCGACGTCCTTGGTCGTGCCCTCCTTGAGCTTGAGCCGCTCGTCGATGGCCTTGTAGACCTGGCTGGTCTTCCAGCCGGGGATGACGTCCAGCGCGTTGACGCCGGCGCCGCCCACCATCAGGTCGACGGCCGCCTTGCCCGACATGTGCTCCTTCATCGTGTAGGAGCCCGCCTGGATGGCCCCGCCCTTGGGGTTGGCCTTGGCGGCGGCGACGAACGCGTCGGCGCTCTTGACGACGCCGTGCGCCTTGAGGATGCGGCCCATCTCCCCCATGCCGGTGCCCTTGGGGATGTCGATGGTGACGGTGCCCTCGCCCTCGCCGGCGTAGTCCTCGCCGGTGCTGAACTTGGACTTGAGGTAGTCCAGGCCGTAGTAGCCGCCACCGCCGAGGACGCCGATGATCACGACGGCGGCGATCAGGCACGCCGCGCCGTTGCGGCCCTTCGGCTTCTTGTCCTTCGAGCGGCCGCGGCGTCCGCCGCCGCCCGGGGTGTCGGAGTCGCCGTCCTCGCCGGGCGCCGCCGTGGAGGCCTCGTCGGCCGTCTCGTCGGCGTACTCGGATTCCGGCTCCTGGTCCTGCTCCGGCTCCGTGACCAGGTGGCGCCGGCCCGGGGGCTGCGGCGGCGGGTAGGCCTCGGGCGTGCCGTAGAGGTCGGGGGCCTCGCCCGGGTAGCCGCCGACGGGCTGCTGGGCGTACGGTTCCGCGCCGACGTACGGGTCGGCCTGCGGGACGGCGGCGTACTGGACCTGGCTCTGGGCCTGGACCTGACCGGTGTCCCAGCCCTGGCCCTGGCCGTCGTACATCGGCTGCGGCGGCTGCTGCGGGTAGAGCTGCTGGTGGGCCTGGTGGGGCTGCTGCGGGGCATAGCCCTGCTGCTGGTCCGGGTACTGGCCCTGCTGCACGTACTGCTGCTGGTACTGCGGATCCTGCTGGTACTGCGGGTACTGGGGATCCTGCTGGTACTGCGGCTCCTGCGGGTACTGCTGCTGGGGGCCACCGGCGTAGGGCATCTGAGCCTGCTGGGCCTCGTGCCCGGTCCACCCGTGGTCCCCGTACAAGGGGTCCTCCGGGTGCCACGGTTCGGGGTCGCGGCCCCGGCCATACTCAGTCATCGGTCCCCTAGAGCCGCGAGACGGAGGCAACGGCCCTGTCCGCCGCGGCACCCGGTTCCGCCTCTGAAGTGGTGGGCGACGACTTGTTCGAATGCCGCCGCATCGCGCGGAACGTTACCGTATCGCGATCAGACAACCACTTCGACGCACTCACCGGGCGGATTACCTGATACCCGTTCGGTCTCAAGAGCGTTCTGAAGGATCACCACTGCGGCCGCCTGGTCGATCACCGAGCGGCCCTTCTTGGCGTTCCGTCCCGAGGCCCGCAGCCCCTGGGCGGCGGTGACGGTGGTCATCCGCTCGTCGACCAGACGGACCGTCACCGGCTTGATGCCCTTGGCGAGTTCCATGGCGAAGGCGCGCACCTTGGCCGCGGCCGGCCCCTCCCGCCCGCTGAGCGAGCGGGGCAGGCCGACCACGACTTCGAGGGGCTCGTACTCCTCGACGAGCTGCCGCAGCCGCCGGTGGGCGAAGGGGATGTCCCGGCCCGGAACGGTTTCCACCGGTGTGGCGAGCACCCCGTCGGGGTCGCACGAGGCGACCCCGATCCGGGCGTCCCCGACGTCGATGGCGAGACGGCGGCCACGGCGCAGCGTCATGGTCAGACCGTCTCGACGACGAGGCGCTCGACCGCGGCGATGGCCTCGGGGATGGCGGCCGGGTTCTGGCCGCCGCCCTGGGCCACGTCCGGCTTGCCGCCACCGCCGCCGCCGAGGGTCTTGGCGGCGGTGCGGACCAGGTCGCCGGCCTTGAGACCGCGCTCGCGGGCGGCCTCGTTGGTGGCGATGACGGTCAGCGGGCGGTCGTTCGCCGTGGTGAACAGGGCGACGACGGCCGGGCGGTCGCCCTGGATGCGCCCGCGGACGTCGAGGACCAGCTTGCGCAGGTCGTCGGCGCCCGTGCCGTCCGGCACCTGGCCGACGACGAGGGCGACGCCGTGGATGTCCTGGGCGTTCTGGGCGAGACCGGCGGCGGCCTGGAGGACCTTCTCCGCGCGGAACTTCTCGATCTCCTTCTCGGCGTCCTTCAGCTTGCCGAGCATGGAGGCGATCTTCTCCGGCAGCTCCTCGGGACGGCCCTTGACCAGCTCCTGGAGCTGGGCGACGACCGTGTGCTCCTTGGCGAGGAAGTTGTACGCGTCCACGCCGACGAGGGCCTCGACGCGGCGCACGCCGGAGCCGATGGAGGACTCGCCGAGCAGCTTCACCAGACCCAGCTGGGCGGTGTTGCCGACGTGCGTACCGCCGCACAGCTCCTTGGAGAAGTCCCCGATGGTCACGACGCGCACGCGCTCGCCGTACTTCTCGCCGAACTCGGCGATGGCGCCCTGCTTCTTCGCCTCGTCGATGCTCATGATCTCGGCGGTGACGTCGAGCTCGCGGGAGAGCACGTCGTTGATCTTCTGCTCGACGTCGGTGAGGACCGTGCCGGGGACGGCGTTCGGCGAGCCGAAGTCGAAGCGGAAGCGGCCGGGCGAGTTCTCGGAACCGGCCTGGGCAGCCGTCGGGCCCAGCGCGTCGCGCAGCGCCTGGTGGGTCAGGTGCGTGGCCGAGTGGGCGCGGGCGATGGCCCGGCGGCGGTTCACGTCGATGGCGGCGTAGGCGGAGGCGCCCACCGTCACCTCGCCGACCTGGACGGAGCCCTTGTGCACGGAGACGCCCGGGACCGGCTGCTGCACGTCGCGGACGACGATGACGGCGCCGGAGTCGAGCTTGATCCGGCCCTGGTCGGCGAGCTGGCCGCCGCCCTCGGCGTAGAAGGGGGTGCGGTCGAGGACGACCTCGACGTCGTCGCCCTCGGAGGCGGCGGGCGCGGAGACGCCGTTGACCAGGAGGCCGACGATGGTGGACTCGCCCTGGGTGGTGGCGTAGCCGGTGAACTCGGTGGCGCCGGAGCCGTCGGCGATCTCCCGGTAGGCGGACATGTCCGCGTGGCCGGTCTTCTTGGCCTTGGCGTCGGCCTTGGCGCGGTCGCGCTGCTCCTGCATGAGGCGGCGGAAACCGGGCTCGTCCACGGAGAGGCCCTGCTCGGCGGCCATCTCCAGGGTGAGGTCGATCGGGAAGCCCCAGGTGTCGTGGAGCAGGAACGCCTTGTCGCCGGAGAGGACCGTGCCGCCGGCGGCCTTGGTCTCGGTCACGGCGGTGTCGAGGATGTTGGTGCCGCCCTTGACGGCCTTGAGGAAGGCGGCCTCTTCGGCGAGCGCGACGGTCTCGATGCGCTTGCGGTCGGTGACGAGCTCCGGGTACTGCTGCCCCATCGTGTTGATCACGACGTCGACGAGGTCCTGGACGACCGGACCGGTGGCGCCCATGAGGCGCATGTTGCGGATGGCGCGGCGCATGATGCGGCGCAGCACGTAGCCGCGGCCCTCGTTGCCGGGGGTGACGCCGTCGCCGATGAGCATGACGGAGGTGCGGATGTGGTCGGCGACCACGCGCATCGAGACGTCGGTGCCCTGGGCGGCGCCGTACTGCACGCCGGTCAGCTCGGTGGCCTTGTCCATGACCACGCGCAGGGTGTCGGTCTCGTACATGTTCTGTACGCCCTGCAGGATCATCGCGAGGCGTTCGAGGCCGAGACCGGTGTCGATGTTCTTCGACGGCAGGTCGCCGAGGATCGGGAAGTCTTCCTTCCCGTCGCCGGCGCCGCGCTCGTACTGCATGAAGACCAGGTTCCAGATCTCCACGTAGCGCTCGTCGTTGACGGCCGGGCCGCCCTCGACGCCGAACTCGGGGCCGCGGTCGTAGTTGATCTCCGAGCACGGGCCGCAGGGGCCCGGGACGCCCATGGACCAGAAGTTGTCCTTCTTGCCCAGGCGCTGGATGCGCTCGGCGGGGACGCCGATCTTCTCGCGCCAGATCGTCTCGGCCTCGTCGTCGTCGAGGTAGACGGTGATCCAGAGCTTCTCCGGCTCCAGGCCGTAGCCGCCGTCCGCCACGGAGCTGGTGAGCAGCTCCCAGGCGTACGTGATGGCGCCTTCCTTGAAGTAGTCGCCGAAGGAGAAGTTGCCGCACATCTGGAAGAACGTGCCGTGGCGGGTGGTCTTGCCGACCTCTTCGATGTCCGGCGTACGGACGCACTTCTGCACGCTGGTGGCGCGGGGGGCCGGCGGCTTGGTCTCACCGAGGAAGTACGGCTTGAACGGGACCATGCCCGCGTTGACCAGCAGCAGAGTCGGGTCGTCCGCGATGAGCGACGCCGAAGGGACAACGGCATGACCGCGCTCCTCGAAGAAGCTCAGCCAGCGGCGGCGGATTTCAGCCGACTCCATCAGTGGTCCTCATTCCGGTTGTACGAGATTTTCGATTGGGTGGTCTTGTCGTTCTGGATGGCCCGCAGTCGCCGCGGCCCGGGGAGGGCGGTGACGTTGTCCGGCCGGTCGGGATCCTGGTGCAATCCCAGTGCGTCGTTCAGCTCGTCCTCGCGCTGCGTCATTCCCGCCTTGACGTCGAGGGCGAAGTCCTTGAGGCGGTGGCCCGCCTCCACGGCCTTGTCGGCGGCCTGGGCGGCGAGGCTCTCCGGTGTCAGCTTCTTGAGCTGGCGGTTGACCTTGGTGGTGGCCCACACGCCGGCGGCTGCGCCGGCGGTGAACCAGAAGGCTCGGCGGAACATCGGAGGTTTCAGCCCTTCTGCTTCCGGCGCCGTGCCGCCGGCACCGTACGGCCAACGATGACAGTACGTCGGGACGCCCGCTGCGGCGCGGCTTCCGTGGATTTGCCCAGTGCCTTGCGGACGCCGTAGCCGAAGGCCGCGACCTTGACCAGCGGCCCGCCGAAGGTGGAGGCCACGGTGGAGGACAGCGCGGAGGCGTTCGAGGTGACTTCCTGGACGTCGCTCGCGATCGCGTCGACCCGGTCGAGCTGGGTGCGTGCGGAGCGGACGGTGGTGGAGGCGTCCGCGAGCAGCGGGACGGCCTGCTCGGTCACGTCGGCCACCAGCTTGGTGGTCGCCTTGAGCACCTGGGCCAGCCTCACCAGTACCACGGCGAGGAAGGAGACCAGAATGGCCCAGAAGACGGCCACGAGGATCCCGGCCACCTCTCCACCGGACACGTTGCACCGCTCTCTGCTGTCTCTGCATGTGATCACTGGACAAGTCTTTCTCCGACCTTATCGCGCCGGAGATCCACCGCCGTACCGGAATTCGGGGTCCGCCGAAAACAGGAAGCCCGCCGGCTCCCCCAGAGGGGAACCGGCGGGCTGACCAGCCTGTGAGGCTACGGCCGCTGGATCAGCGGGCGTAGTACTCGACGACGAGCTGCTCGTCGCAGATGACCGGGATTTCCTTGCGGTTCGGGTCGCGGTCCAGGCGGAAGGCCAGGGCCTTCAGGTTGACCTGCAGGTAGCGCGGGGTCTCGCCCTCGCCTGCGTAGCCACCCTCACGGGCAACCTGGAACGGAACCTTCTCGCGGCTGCGCTCGCGCACGGTGATGACGTCGTCCGGGCGGACACGGAACGACGGCTTGTCGACCTTGGCACCGTTGACCTCGATGTGGCCGTGAACGACCATCTGGCGGGCCTGGTAGATGGTGCGGGCGATGCCCGAACGCAGGACCAGGGCGTCGAGGCGACGCTCGAGCTCGACGACCAGCGCCTCGCCCGTCTTGCCTTCGGCCTTCTTGGCGCGGTCGTACGCGCGGGCCATCTGACGCTCAGAGATGTCGTACTGAGCGCGCAGACGCTGCTTCTCCAGCAGACGGACCTTGTAGTCCGAGTTCTGCTTGCGGCCACGGCCGTGCTCGCCCGGCGGGTAGGGGCGGGCCTCAAAGTACTTGACGGCCTTCGGGGTCAGCGCAATGCCGAGGGCACGCGACTTCTTGACCTTGGGTCGCTTCTGGTTCACGGGGAACCTACCTCCATGTAAGTTAGGTGAGGCTTACCTTATCGAGGAGGACGTAATGTCTCGACCACATGGGATCCCCCTGCCCAGTGCGCAACGCAGTTCGGATTCAGACGAAACAGAATCCGCTTGCGCCGACGATAAGCAAGGTCAGCCGCGTCCCAGGGAAGGCGTTCGGCAGCTCACCGGAGCCGAACGCGTACGAACCCTCGTAGAGTCCAACGCCTCAGTATCCCTCATGCTGCCGGGTGCTTTCGACCAGGTGCGGTCGCTTGACCAGGCAGACTTCGGGGCAGGGATGCCGGCCGCGCGGACCGTCACCCCGGACGGGGACGTGATTCTCCTGGTGTCAGGGGAATCCGCGGCTGCCAGGGCAGCCGCTCACGCCCAGGACGACGACCTCACCGCCGTGATCGAGATCACGGATGTGGCGCCGGTGTCCGTGCCCCATCGTATCCGAGGCCGCGCGTGGCTCGCCGGGTGGCTGACCCAGGTGCGCGGAGAGGACCGCGCGGCTTGCGCCGCGCTGCTGGCGGAGCGCCGGCCGGTGGGCGAGCTGCTCGGGCTGCACGGCCGGCCGTCCTTCGTGATGCTGCGCCTGGAGGTCGGCGAGATCTCGGTGGACGACCTGTGGGGCGCCGAGCACGTGGACCCCGAGGAACTGGCCGCGGCGGAGCCGGACCCGATGGTGGACCACGAGACGGAGCTCCTCCAGCACCTGGCCGCCGCGCACCGCGACCGGATCGCGGACCTGTGCGCGCTGCTGGGCCCGCGGGAGAGCGCCGCCGCGTCCGCGGTCCCGCTGGCCCTGGACCGGCTGGGCCTGCGGGTCCGCTTCACGGGCGACGGCTCCTCCTTCGACGCCCGCTTCGACTTCCCGGCGCCGGTCCGCGACGTCTGCGAGCTGCGCCGGGCGATGCACACCCTGTTCGCGGCGGCGGGCACCCCCTAAGGCCGGTTCCGGCCGGCGGCGGCGGCCGGGCAGGTCCCGAGCATGTCCTGGAGGGCGGTCTTCTCCGGCGGGGTCACCGACAGCCCGTACTTGGCCTTGATCCCGACATAGCGGCGGGCGTATTCGCAGCGGTACGCCGCGCGGGGCGGCTGCCACTTGTCGGCGGTCCTGCTGCCCTTGTCCTGGTTGGTCTGCTTGTCCACCGCGAGCAGGACGTCCAGGTCGTTCGCGTACGCGAGCCTGCGCTGCGGCGTCCAGGCGTACGCACCGCCCCGCCAGGCGGCGGCGAGCGCGACGACGTGGTCGGTCTGGATCTGCGAGGCCCTGCGGTAGGAGTACGGGAGGGTCTTGCCGGTGTACGGGTCGTGCAGCACTCCGGAGACCACGACGCAGGGGTTGCGGTCGCCCTCGCGCAGCTCGCTGAGGTCGCGGCGCAGGACGTCGTCCCGGGTGTCGCAGCCGTTGCGGCCGCCGACGGCGTCGGTGTCGTCGGACCAGTACCTGCCGAAGTTCTCCCTCTTGTACGTCTCCCCGTTCTTGCCCCGCTCCACGGTGAGCCCGGCCAGCCGCTCCCTGGCGGTGGCCGCGTCCGGGGGGAATCCGGGGCCGGCGAGCGGCGCCCGCGCCACGAGCCGGGCGGCGCTGGGCGAAGCCGCCTCAACACCGCCGTGGTGGCACCCGCTGAGCAGCAGCGCCGCCGCGACGGCCGGCAACGAAGCCCTGACTCGCATGTGCGGAGCCTAAGGTCGCGGCGGATCCCCCGCACGCCGTGACCGCTGGGCGGAACCTTCCCCCCGCCCCTCTCCTCCCCGGGACCCGGGCCCCGCCCCGGACCCCGGTCCTCACGCTCCGGACGGGCCGGAATTCCCGCCGCGCAGCCGCTCGCGGACCTTTTCGACCACGTCCGCGTAGCGGGCCTCGGCGCCGTAGCGGGTCGGTTCGTAGTACCGCTTCCCGTGCACCGCGTCGGGGGCGTACTGCTGCGCCGCGATCGCGCCCGGGACGTCGTGCGGGTACACGTACCCCACCGCGTGGCCCAGCTTGGCCGCGCCCTTGTAGTGGCCGTCCCGCAGGTGCGTCGGCACCGGGCCCGCCAGGCCCGCCCGGACGTCCGCCAGGGCCGCGCCGATCGCGGTCGTCGCGGTGTTCGACTTCGGGGCCAGGGCCAGGGCGATCGTCGCGTGCGAGAGGGTCAGCGCCGCTTCCGGGAAGCCGATCATCGCCACCGCCTGCGCCGCCGCCACCGCGAGGGGCAGTGCCGTCGGGTCCGCCAGCCCGATGTCCTCGCTCGCCGAGATCATCAGGCGGCGCGCGATGAACCGCGGGTCCTCCCCGGCCTCGATCATCCGCGCCAGGTAGTGCAGCGCGGCGTCCACGTCCGAACCGCGGATCGACTTGATCAGCGCGCTCGCCACGTCGTAGTGCTGGTCGCCGTCCCGGTCGTACTTCACCGCGGCCCGGTCGACCGCCTCCTCCACCGTCCGGAGGCTGATCTCGGACTCCCCCTTGGCGATCGCCGACCCGGCGCCCGCTTCCAGCGCCGTCAGCGCCCGGCGGGCGTCGCCGCCCGCGATCCGCAGCAGGTGCGCCTCCGCGTCCGCGGGCAGGGTCACCGCCCCGCCCAGCCCCCGCTCCTCCGTCAGCGCGCGCCGCATCAGCGCGCTGAGGTCCTCGTCCGTGAGCGGCTCCAGCGTGAGCAGCAGCGATCGCGACAGCAGCGGGGAGATGATCGAGAAGTACGGGTTCTCCGTGGTCGCGGCGATCAGCGTCACCCAGCGGTTCTCCACGGCCGGGAGCAGCGAGTCCTGCTGGGCCTTGCTGAAACGGTGGATCTCGTCGAGGAAGAGGACCGTGTCCTTGCCGTACCCGCCGGCCGCGCGCTTGGCGCCCTCGATGACGGCGCGCACTTCCTTCACGCCCGCCGTGATCGCCGACAGCTCCACGAACCGCTTCTGCGTCGCCTGGCTCACCACGTAGGCGAGGGTGGTCTTGCCGATGCCCGGCGGGCCCCACAGGATCACCGACGAGGCTCCGGCCGGGCCGCCCGCCCCGTCCCCGACCAGGCGCCGCAGCGGTGATCCGGGCTTCAGCAGGTGCTGCTGGCCGACGACCTCGTCCAGGGTGCGCGGGCGCATCCGGACGGCGAGCGGGGAGCTCGCCGGGTCCTTCTCCCGGCGGTCTTCGGCAGCGGCGGTGAACAGGTCTGGTTCCACACAGGAAGCCTAAGCGAGCCCACTGACAGCCGGCCGACAGCCCACCGACGCCCGCCCGCAGCGGGCCCCGGGCCCGGCAGGCCTCAGGAGGTCCAGAAGTCCCACCAGCGCGTCAGGATCAGCATGCCGATGATCCCGACGTGCAGTACCGGCAGCACCCAGGTGAACTCGTCGAGGAAGGCCCGCAGCCAGCCCGGGGCGGGCAGCAGCCGCTCGCGCACGTTGAACGCGGTGACGTACCAGAACATGAAGATCGTGGCGACCCAGGCCAGGGAGCACCACAGGCACAGCGAGTTGATGTTGTACAGCGACTGGTACATCAGCCAGGTGCAGAACCCGACGCCGAACAGCATGCCCGCGTTGAGGGTCAGCCAGTACCAGGGCCGGAACCGGGCCCCGGCCAGCACGCTCATGCCGACGCAGACGACGATGCCGTAGGCGACCAGCCCCAGCATCGGGTTCGGGAAGCCGAAGGCGGACGCCTGCTCGCTCTTCATGATGTTGCCGCAGGAGACGATCGGGTTGAGGCTGCAGCCCGGCGTGAAGTTCGGGTCTTCGAGCAGCTTGAACTTGTCGATCGTGATCACCCAGGCGGCGAGCAGCCCCAAGGCGCCGGTGATCACCAGCAGCAGGGCCAGGGCCCTGCTCGCGCCGACCGTCCGGGGGGCGGTGTCCGCGTCCGTGCCTCGTATCGTCATACCGCCCGCTCCACATCTGCAAGGTCAACAAGCACCGGCCATTGTGCCGTACGGAGCTGTGTGTCCACCGTTCGATGGACATAAGGACGTACGCACGGGGGGACCGGTGGAGCGCATTCCGCCCCACCATTCGAGACATGACACGAAACGCGGTGGAAGTACGGGGGCTTCGCAAGCAGTACGGCGAGGTCACCGCGGTGGACGGACTCGATCTGACGATCCGGCAGGGCGAGGTCTTCGGCCTCCTCGGGCCCAACGGCGCCGGCAAGAGCACGACGGTGGAGATCCTTCAGGGCCACCGGGAACGGGACGGGGGCGAGGTCAGCGTGCTGGGCGCGGACCCGGCCACCGGCGGGCGGGCCTGGCGCTCGCGCGTCGGGATCGTCTGGCAGGACGAGTCGGCGCCCGCCGAACTGACGGTGCGGGAGACGGTCGAGCACTTCGCCCGCTATTACCCGGCCCCGCGCGACCCGGCCGAGGTCATCGCCCTGGTCGGCCTGGAGCAGAAGCGCGACCAGCGCTTGAAGGGCCTCTCGGGCGGCCAGCGGCGCCGTCTCGACGTGGCGCTCGGCGTGATCGGGGATCCCGAGCTGCTGCTCCTCGACGAGCCGACGACCGGCTTCGACCCGGCGGCCCGGCGTCAGTTCTGGGACCTGATCCGGCTGCTCGCCGGCGAGGGCACCACCATCGTCCTCACCACGCACTACCTGGAGGAGGCCGAGGCCCTCGCCGACCGGCTCGCGGTCATCGCGAGCGGCAGGGTCGTCGCCGAGGGCGAACCGGCCGAGCTGCGCTCGCGCTTCGGCACCGGCGCCACCGTCGAGTGGACCGGGGCCGACGGCACCGCGCAGAGCGTCGCCACCGAGACCCCCACCCGTACGGTCGCCGAGCTCATGGCCCGCTTCGAGGGCGAGATCCCGGGACTGAAGATCGGCCGGCCCACCCTGGAGGACGTGTACCTGCGCCTCACCGGCCAGCTCGTACCCATGACCGCGCAGCAGCCGGAGGACGCACGATGACCACCACCGCCACCACCTCGACGACCGGCGGCCGGGCCGCCGCGGCCGCGAGGGCCCTGCCCGGCGCCTGGACCCTGGGGCTGAGCCGCGGGGCGCTGGAGATCAAGCAGTTCGTCCGCCAGCGCGACGCGATGATCTTCACCTTCGCCTTCCCCATCGTCTTCCTCGCCCTCTTCGCCTCGATCTTCCACGACAGCGTCGAGAACACCGGCGTCACCGCCTCCCAGCTGTACGCGGCCGGCATGGTCGCCGCGGGCATCATGTCCACCAGCTTCCAGTCGCTCGGCATCTCGATCGCCGTCGAACGGGACGAGAAGGTGCTGCGCCGGCTGCGCGGGACCCCGATGCCCCCGGCCGCGTACTTCCTCGGCAAGGTCTGGATGGTGCTCGCCACCGGACTCGCCGAGACCGCGATCCTGCTGCTCGTCGGCTCCACCCTGTTCGACCTCGACCTGCCGGCCTCGGCCGCCAAGTGGCTCACCTTCGGCTGGATCTTCGCCCTCGGCCTCACCGGCTGCGCCCTTCTCGGCATCGCCATCAGCAGCCTGCCCAAGTCCGGCAAGAGCGCGAGCTCGGTGGTCGTCCTGCCGTTCCTGATCCTCCAGTTCATCTCCGGCGTCTTCATCCCGGTCAACACGATCCCGGACTGGCTGCTGAACATCGGCGCGCTGTTCCCGCTCAAGTGGATGTGCCAGGGTCTGCGCGGGGTGTTCCTGCCGGAGTCAGCGGCCATCCTGGAGCAGGCGGGCAGCTGGGAGTACGGGAAGGTCGCCCTGGTCCTGGGGGCCTGGGTCGTCGGAGGATTGGTCCTGTGCCTGCTGACCTTCACGTGGAAGAACCGCCGCGACGGCTGAACGGCTTCACCGGGGCGGCGGGGGCGCGGAATCCCGCGTCCGGGACCGCGCGTTCGGGCCGCGGGACCTCTGCTTCGGCTTCGTGTGGGCCGCGACCGTGGCCTTCGTCCTGGGCGCGGACTTCCCCGAGCTGTCGTACCGGGTCCCCGCCGCCGCCTGTTCGTCGCGGAATCCACCGTCAACACGCACCTGCTGCGCATCTTCGGCACGCTGGAGGTCGCGGACCGCACGGCCGCGGTGACCACGGCCATGCGCCACGACCTCCTCTGACGGACCCGCCCCGGGGAACGGCTTCCGGCAGGACGGCTCGGCTGCGTCAGGCCAGCTTGATGCGGAGGAGGGCCACCACGTCGGTCACGGCGACCGGGGACTGCTCCCCGGACTCCATGTCCTTCAGCTGGACGACGCCCTCGGCGAGGTCGCGGTCGCCCGCGACGATCGCGAAGCGCGCGCCCGACCGGTTGGCGTCCTTCATCGCACCCTTGAGGCCCTTGCCCCCGTACGAGATGTCCGCCGCGACACCCGCCCGCCTCAGCTCGGTCACCAGACCGAACAGCACCGGCTTCGCCTCGCCGAGCGCCACCGCGAACACCGACGTCGCCGACGGGATGTCCAGCTCGACGCCCTCCGCTTCGAGCGCCAGCACCGTACGGTCCACGCCCAGCGCCCAGCCCACCGAGGGCAGCGCGGGGCCGCCGATCATCTCGGACAGGCCGTCGTAGCGGCCGCCGCCGCCCACCGCGGACTGGGAGCCGAGACCGTCGTGCACGAACTCGAACGTGGTCCGCGTGTAGTAGTCCAGCCCGCGCACCAGCTTCTCGTCGTCCTCGAAGGCGACCCCGGCGGCCGTGACCAGCGCCCGGACCTCCTCGTGGTACGCCTTGCACGCGTCGCACAGGTAGTCCCGCAGCATCGGCGCGCCGACCAGCTGCTTCTGTACGTCGGCCCGCTTGTCGTCGAGGACGCGCAGCGGGTTGATCTCGGCCCGGCGGACGGTCTCGGCGTCCAGGTCCAGCCCGCCCAGGAACGCCTGGAGCGCCTCCCGGTACACCGGGCGGCACTCCTTGTCGCCCAGCGAGTTCAGCAGGATCCGGAAGTTGCGCAGGCCCAGCGTGCGGTACGCCTGGTCGGCCAGGATGATCAGCTCGGCGTCCAGCGCCGGGTCCTCGGCGCCGATCGCCTCGGCGCCGACCTGCGAGAAGTGGCGGTAGCGGCCCGCCTGCGCCCGCTCGTAGCGGTAGTACGAACCGGAGTACCAGAGCTTGACGGGCAGGCCGCCGAGCTTGTGCAGGTTGCCCTGGAGCGCCGCGCGCAGCACGGACGCGGTGCCCTCGGGACGCAGGGCGAGCTGGTCGCCGCCCTTCGTCGTGAGGGTGTACATCTCCTTGCTGACGATGTCGGTGGACTCGCCGACACCGCGGGAGAAGAGCTCGACGTTCTCGAAGCCGGGCGTCTCGACGTACCCGTAGCCCGAGTTCTTCAGGGGCGCCGAGATCGCCTCGCGCACCGCGAGGAAGGCCGCCGAGCGGGGCGGCAGCAGGTCGTAGGTGCCCTTGGGGGCCTGGAAAGTACTCACGAAACTCTCGTCACATTCCTCGTCGTGGAGACGTGAATCCGTCTCCCAGGCCGGCGGCCACCTGCCGCAGGTACGGGTTGGTGGCGCGCTCACGGCCAATGGTCGTGTGCTCGTTGTGACCGGGCAGCACCACGGTCGAGTCGTCGAGCGGCAGGCACACGCGGGCCAGCGACTCGAGCATGTCGGCGTGGCTGCCGCCGGGGAAGTCGGTACGTCCGATGGAGCCGGCGAAGAGCAGGTCGCCCGAGAACAGCAGCGGTGGGACGTCCCCCGCCTCGGGCATCCCGAAGGTCACCGACCCCCTGGTATGCCCGGGCGCGTGCGACACGGTGAGCTCCATGCCCGCCAGTGCCAGCTTCGCGCCGTCGTCGAGCTCCTTCACGTCGGAGGGCTCCCCCACCGTGAGCTCGCCCATCAGCTGCGCTCCCAGGGAGCGGCCCAGCGCCTTCTCCGGGTCGCTCATCATGAAGCGGTCCTCGGGGTGGATCCAGGCCGGCACGTCGTGCGCTCCGCACACCGGAATCACCGAGGCCACGTGGTCGATGTGGCCGTGGGTGAGGACGACCGCGACGGGCTTGAGCCGATGCTTCTTCAGCGTCTCCTCGACACCCTGGGTGGCCTGGTGGCCCGGGTCGATGATCACGCACTCCTCACCGGCGGCGGGGGCGACCACGTAACAGTTGGTCCCCCAGGCCCCGGCGGGGAACCCGGCAATCAGCACGTTCGTCCTCAATCGTCGTCCGGCGGGAGCGTCAGCGGCGGCCGAGATCGGAATGCCGCTGCTCAGAGCCTACCGGCGCCGCTCGTTCCACAGCGAACCCATATACGGTACGGCCTAACCGAGCCCGGACAGCGGTGCCACACACGCACAAGGAGACGACCCGGTGGTCACGAGCGATCAGCGGCGGCGACAGCTCGCCAGGGAGAAGTACGAGCGCCAGCAGAAGCGCCGGGCCGAGGCCCGGCGCAAGGGGCGGCAGCGGGCGGCGGTGATCGGCGCGGCGGTGGCCGTGGTGGTCGCGACGCTGGTGGGCCTCGTCGTGGGCGGCGTCTTCGACAAGGACAAGAAGGACAGCGCGGCGGACCCGGCGGCGAACCCGTCGGCCTCGCCCTCGGCGAAGCAGTCGCCCGCGCCGGCGATGGCGATCGACAAGAACGCGAAGTACACGTTCGACCTGAAGACCACCGCGGGTGAGATCAAGTTCGAGATGGACGCGGCGAAGACGCCGGAGACCGTCAACTCGTTCAAGGCGCTCGCGGACAAGGGCTTCTTCGACAACACCAAGTGCCACCGGCTGACCACCTCCGGGATCTTCGTGCTCCAGTGCGGCGACCCGGAGGGCACCGGCATGGGCGGCCCCGGCTACACGATCGCGGACGAGAACCTCGACTCGCTGGGCAAGCCGAACGAGCAGGGCCAGGTGGTCTACCCGGCGGGCACGGTGGCGATGGCCAACACCGGCCAGCCGCACAGCGGCGGCAGCCAGTTCTTCCTGGTCTACAAGGACAGCCCGCTGGCTCCGTCGTACACGCCGTTCGGCAAGATCGACGCGGCGGGTCTGAAGGCGCTGGAGGAGGTGGCCAAGGCCGGTACGGCCGACGGCGGCCAGGACGGGGCACCGAAGACGCCGGTGACCGTCCAGAAGGGCGCCGTCACCCGGAACTGACGGGTTCCGGCGGCCTCGGGCCCGGCCGGCGTCCGGCCCGTACGGCGATATTCCGTCGTGCGGGATGCGGACAGCCGGCCCGGCGGTCGCCTATGTTGGCGTTGTGCAGGGCGGGCGCTGCCCGCCCCAGGAAACTGTGGACGATGCCCAGGGGGTGAACCCCTCGCAGGCATCAGGTGGAGGAGGCGCTGTGAGCAGCGACCCGTGGGGCCGCGTCGACGAGACGGGCACCGTGTACGTGCGTACTGCCGAGGGCGAGAAGGTCGTCGGCTCTTGGCAGGCGGGCACCCCTGAGGAGGCCCTGGCCTACTTCGAGCGCAAGTACGAGGGCCTGGTGGTCGAGATCGGCCTCCTCGAACGGCGGGTGCGGACCACCGATCTGTCCGCCAAGGACGCGCAGACGGCCATCGACCACCTGCGCACGCAGGTGGAGGAGCACCACGCCGTGGGCGACCTCGACGCCCTGCGCGTCCGGCTGGACAAGCTGGTCGCGACCGTGGACTCGCGGCGCGAGGAGCGCAAGGTCCAGAAGGCCAAGCAGACGGACGAGGCCCGTGCGGCCAAGGACGCGCTGGTGGCCGAGGCCGAGCAGCTGGCGCAGAGCGACCAGTGGCGCAGTGCGGGCGAGCGGCTGCGGGCCCTGGTGGACACCTGGAAGGGTCTGCCGCGCCTGGACCGCAAGTCGGACGACGAGCTGTGGCACCGCTTCTCGCACGCCCGTTCCGCCTTCTCCAAGCGCCGCAAGGCGCACTTCGCCTCGCTCGACGCGCAGCGCGAGGACGCCCGCAAGGTCAAGGAGAAGCTGGTCGCGGAGGCCGAGTCGCTGTCGAAGTCGACCGACTGGGGTCCGACGGCCGCCCGCTACCGCGAGCTGATGGCGGACTGGAAGGCGGCGGGCCGGGCGCAGCGCGAGTCCGAGGACGATCTGTGGAACCGTTTCCGCGGTGCGCAGGACGTGTTCTTCGCGGCGCGCGGCGAGGTGTTCGCGGAGCGTGACGCCGAGCAGGTGGAGAACCTGAAGCTGAAGGAGGAGCTGGCCGAGGAAGCCGAGAAGCTCGTCCCGATCACGGACCTGAAGGCGGCCCGGGCCGCGTTCCGCTCCCTCAACGAGCGCTGGGAGGGCATCGGCCACGTGCCGCGCGACGCCCGGCCCAAGGTCGAGGGCCGGATGCACGCGGTGGAGCGGGCCATCCAGGAGGCCGAGGAGGGCGAGTGGCGTCGTACCAACCCGGAGGCGCGGGCCCGTGCGGCCGGTCTGACGGGTCAGCTCCAGGCCGCGGTCGACAAGCTGCGTGAGCAGATCGACGCGGCCCGTGCCGCGGGCAACAACGCGAAGGCCGACAAGCTGGCCCGCGAGCTGGAGGGCCGCCAGGCCCTCCTCGACCAGGCCCTGAAGGGCCTGGAGGAGTTCGGCGGCTGACGCCCCCTGGATCACGGAGCGGCCCCGGTACGGATCCTCGTACCGGGGCCCTTCCGTGTTCCGGTGGTCACGGGAGGGCTCGGCTGCCGTCCTGGAGCAGGTCCAGGGCGTGTTCGAGCACCTCGCAGGCCTGGATGTGGTTGCCGGACTCCTGGAGCAGCGAGGCCAGGCGGCGGCACACCTGCACGGCTTCGGGCCCGTAGAACCGGTGGACCTGCTGGAAGGCCTGCTCCAGCACTTCCATGGCCTCGCGGGTCTGTCCGGTTTCCTCCAGCATGTCGGAGAGTTCGAGCTGTACGGCGAGCGGGTCCCCCTCGCCGTCCGGCGCCCGTTCCTGGAGGGCGAGGCGCAGTACGGGCAGGGCGTCGCGGGTGCGGCCCGCGGAGCGGAGCGTGCGGGCGAGCCCGAGCCCGGCGACGACCATGGCGGAACGGATGTCCGCGGCCAGGACGGGTCCGGCCGGGGTGCCCCGTACGGCGCGCGCCCGGTTGCGTACCAGCCTGAGGCGGCCCATGCGCATTTCCTGTGCGTGCTGCGGGAGCGGACGGTTCTTGCCGCGCAGCCGGGCCTCCATGGTGCGGCACAGGGTGTCCAGGTCGATCAGTTCGGGTCCGTCGTGGATCCCGTGGCGCAGGATGGTCAGCAGTTCGCCGGTGAAGGCGGTGTGCCGCTCGCCGTAGGGGGACAGGGCCACGGCGTCGCGGGCGGACGCGGTGAGCACGTACGCGCCCTCGATCGCGGCCTGGGCGGCCAGCGCGTCCTCCTCACCGGCGAGGGTGCTGGCGGCCCGGCCGCTGAAGCAGCAGTCGAGCAGCACCACTTTGCGCCGGGCCGACGAGTCGCGCAGGGCTGCCCGCAGGTGCTGGTAGGCGACGGCGGTGTAGCCGACGTGCTCGCGGGAGCCCTGGAGGGCCAGGTAGAGGTCGGCCGTCGCCGCGTCCCGCATGCCGTGCCCGGCGAAGTAGACCAGCAGCGTGTCGGTGGCCTCCTCCCCCGCCCGGTTGACCGGGTCGAGCACCTCGGCGGGGTGCTGGGGGTCGAGTACTTGCGTGCAGTGCTGCTCGGGCAGTCCCCAGATCGTCGCGTCGCACAGCTCGGCGGCCAGGTCCTTGACGTTGCACTCGACGGACGGGAGCGCGGCCAGGTGCCGGTAGCCGGAGCTGCCGATGAGGACCGCCCGCGAGGCCGCCGGGTCAGGCAGTCCCGTCATCGGCCCGGCCCTCGTCCCCGCCCTCGTCCCCGCTTCCGTGCTCCAGCGCCGCGACGATGCGGCGCAGGCCCTCGGGGTCGGCGGCTTCGTCCCCGGTGAGCGTGATCTCGTACGGGCCGCGGCGCACGGTGAGCGCCGGAGGCCGGCGGCGGGACGCCTGCCACTGGAGCACGGCGAACAGCAGCGATCCGGCGGACAGGCCGCTGCCGACGGTCAGTTGCAGCAGGTCGAAGCCGGGCGAACCCATCGGCGTGCCACCCGCTGCCGGTGTCGGTGTCGGTGCGCCGCTGCGGATCCGTCCCCGTACGTCGCGGCGGAGCGACTCGTCCTCCTTCAACCAGAGCAGCAGGGACCGCAGTTCTGTCTCCGGGCCCTGCCCCGCGCTGTGCGGGTCCACCTGTAACGCGTACTCATGCATCCTCCGCGCCCCTCCCCTGTCCGTGATAGGCGCTGACCTGGGCGAACAGCTCCAGCGCCTGTGGTGCCCTGCCCAGCCGGGCCAGGCACACAGCCTGCCAGTACCGGCAGGCGAGCGTGGTCGGATGGGCCGGGCCCAGCGTCTCCGCGCAGAACGGTCCGAGTCCGCCGAGCAGGTCCAGGGCCTCCCGCAGGTTCCCGCGCTGGATCAGGCCGACCGCCTCGCGCTGTCGTGACAGCGCGGTCTGCTCGGTCATCCGGCTGCGCACCAGGCGGCGGGTGCTCTGGCTGAGGGTGACGTGGCCGGTCCGGAGCGAGTGGTTCTGAGCGGGCAGGACGTCGACCTGGCCCCAGTCGTACTCGGGCACGTCCGCGGACTCATCGGCGTCGGGCCACGGTGTGGACGCCGGCGTGGGCAGGGGCGCCGGCGTGGGCAGGGGCAGCTGCGGCGACACGGGAGGTCGCGGCGGAGCGGGCAGCCCGGAGGCGTGGTCGTCGAGGGCGAAGTCCTCTCCCCCGGAAGCGTGGTTGTCCAGGGGACGGACTTCCGGCCCGGAAGCGTGGTTGTCCAGGGCGCGGACTTCCTGCCCGGAAGCGTGGTTGTCCAGGGCGCGGACTTCCTGCCGGGTGTGGTCCAGCGTGGTGTCCCCTGCGTCCGCCCAGGGCCGGATCAGGGCCTCCGCGGCGGCGGCGCTGGGGGTGCGCGCGAGCGGGTCCCGCGCGCTGAGGGCGTCCACCGCGTCCGCGAGCCCGGTGGGGATCCCCACCGGGCTGTCGTGCAGCGAGGGCAGTCCTTCGCGGACGACCCGGTCGAGCAGCACGTCCACGCGGTGTGCCTCACCGAACGGAGAGGCACCGGTCAGCATGAAGTGCAGGCAGGCGCCGACCCCGTACACGTCGGAAGCGGCCTGGGGCAGCTCGCCCCGGATGCGTTCCGGGGCCATGTACTGAGGGGTTCCGAGCAGGTCGCTGTCCCTGGTGAGGGCGACCTCGCCGGTCAGCCGGGCCAGCCCGAAGTCGTAGAGGACCACCCGGCCGCTCGCGGTGACCCGGATGTTGGCGGGCTTCACGTCGCGGTGGAGCACGCCGCTGTAGTGGGCGGCGCCGAGGCCGGCCAGGGTGTCGGCGGCGATCCGGCAGGCCTCGCCCACGGGCAGCGCACCGCCCGCGCGGACCAGCCCGGAGATGTCCGATCCGTCGAGGAACTCCATCACGAGGTAGGGCGTGCCCTCGTCCACCCCCGCGTCGTGCACGACCACCACGTTGGGGTGGCTGATCCGGGCGAGGGCGCGCGCCTCGCCCTCGAAGCGCCCGGCCGCCGCCTCGCTCACCGACCCGTAGGCCGTCAGGACCTTGACCGCGACACGCCGCCGCAGCAGCGTGTCCTCGGCCTCGAAGACGGTACCCATGCCACCCCGGCCGACCAGCCGTACGGGTTCGAAGCGCTGGGCGAGCCCGCGCGGAAAGACATCGGCCACGTGATCCCCCCGAGGTGGCGTCAGAGAGCGGCGGTCAGGCCTTGGTCACGGCCTCCTTGCAGATGTCACACGGTAGACGTCGTAGACGCCCTCCACACCCCGTACCGCCTTCAGGACGTGCCCCAGGTGCTTGGGGTCGCCCATCTCGAAGGTGAAGCGGGAGGTGGCCACGCGGTCGCGGGAGGTCTGGACGGCCGCGGAGAGGATGTTCACGTGCTGGTCCGACAGGACCCGCGTGACGTCCGACAGCAGCCGGGACCGGTCCAGCGCCTCGACCTGGATGGCGACCAGGAAGACCGAGGACTGGGTAGGCGCCCATTCCACTTCCAGCATCCGCTCGGGCTGCTGGGAGAGGGAGTCCACGTTGACGCAGTCCGCGCGGTGAACCGATACGCCACTGCCGCGGGTGACGAAGCCGATGATCGGGTCCCCCGGAACCGGGGTGCAGCAACGGGCCAGCTTGACCCACACGTCGTCGACGCCCTTGACGACCACGCCCGGGTCGGCGTTCTTGCGGCGCGTGCCCCGGGTACGGGAGGGCGGGACGCTTTCCTCGATGTCCTCGTTGGCCGCTTCCTCGCCGCCGAGGGCCTGCACCAGCTTCTGTACGACGCCCTGCGCGGCCACGTGGCCCTCGCCGATCGCCGCGTACAGGGAGGAGATGTCGGGGTAGCGCATCTCGTGCGCGAGGGTGACGAGCGAGTCGCCGGTGAGGATGCGCTGGATCGGCAGGTTCTGCTTGCGCATGGCCCGCGCGATGGCGTCCTTGCCGTGCTCGATGGCCTCCTCGCGGCGCTCCTTGGAGAACCAGGCGCGGATCTTGTTGCGGGCCCGCGGGGACTTGACGAAGCCCAGCCAGTCGCGGGATGGGCCCGCGCCCTCGGCCTTGGAGGTGAAGACCTCGACGAGGTCGCCGTTGTCGAGGGTGGATTCGAGCGGGACGAGGCGGCCGTTGACGCGGGCGCCTATCGTCCGGTGTCCGACCTCGGTGTGGACGGCGTACGCGAAGTCGACCGGGGTGGCTCCGGCGGGCAGCGCGATGACGTCGCCCTTGGGCGTGAAGACGAAGACCTCGTTGCGGGAGAGGTCGAAGCGCAGCGAGTCGAGGAATTCGCCCGGGTCCTCGGTCTCCTTCTGCCAGTCCAGCAGCTGGCGCAGCCAGGCCATGTCGTTGACCGTGTCCTGGCCGGCGCTGCCCTTGGCGGCCTGCGGGACGTCGGTGCGGACCTTGGAGGTGCCGGCGACGGTCTGCTGCTTGTACTTCCAGTGCGCGGCGATGCCGTACTCGGCGCGGCGGTGCATGTCGAAGGTGCGGATCTGGAGTTCGACCGGCTTGCCGCTGGGTCCGATGACCGTCGTGTGGAGCGACTGGTACATGTTGAACTTGGGCATCGCGATGTAGTCCTTGAACCGGCCGGGGACCGGGTTCCAGCGCGCGTGCACCGTGCCGAGGGCCGCGTAGCAGTCCCGGACGGTGTCGACGAGGACGCGGATGCCCACCAGGTCGTAGATCTCGGCGAAGTCGCGGCCGCGGACGATCATCTTCTGGTAGACGCTGTAGTAGTGCTTGGGGCGGCCGGTGACGGTGGCCTTGATGCGGGCGGCGCGCAGGTCCGTCTGGACCTCGTCGGTGACGACGGTGAGGTACTCGTCGCGCTTGGGCGCGCGCTCGGCGACGAGGCGGACGATCTCGTCGTACATCTTGGGGTAGAGGATCGCGAAGGCAAGGTCCTCCAGCTCCCACTTGATCGTGTTCATGCCCAGCCGGTGCGCCAGCGGGGCGTAGATCTCGAGGGTCTCGCGGGCCTTCTTCTCCTGCTTCTCCCGCTTGAGGTAGCGCATGGTGCGCATGTTGTGCAGGCGGTCGGCGAGCTTGATGACCAGGACGCGCGGGTCCTTGGCCATGGCGACGACCATCTTGCGCACGGTCTCGGCCTGCGCGGCCTCGCCGAACTTGACCCGGTCGAGCTTGGTCACGCCGTCGACGAGCAGGGCCACGGCGTCGCCGAAGTCGCGGCGCAGGTCCTCCAGCCCGTACTCGGTGTCCTCGACGGTGTCGTGCAGCAGGCCGGCCATCAGGGTGGCCGGGTCCATGCCGAGCTCGGCGAGGATGGTGGTCACCGCGAGCGGGTGGGTGATGTACGGGTCGCCGCTCTTGCGCTTCTGACCGCGGTGCCAGCGCTCGGCGACCTGGTACGCCTGCTCGATCTGGCGCAGCGTGGCCGTCTCGATCTTCGGGTCGTTGCTGCGGACTATGCGGAGCAGGGGTTCCAGTACCGGGTTGTACGGGTTGGAACGCTGGACGCCGAGGCGGGCGAGCCGGGCGCGCACGCGGTTGGAGGACCCGGCCGACTTCGCGGCCGCCGGCTTCGCGGGCGCGGGCTTCACGGGCGCGGGCTTCACGGGCGGGGCCGGCGGGGGCGTGGCGGGGGGCGTCGCGGCCCGCTCGGCCTGCGGGTCGGGCTGCGCGGCGGAGAGTGGCTGGACCTCGTCTGGCAAGAGCGCTCCTCTGGGGGTCCCCCTGGACGGAGTCCGGGGGAGGATCCGGTGCCCCGGTCAGGTCCGGACAACCCATGGTAGCGAGGGTTGACCCACCCCGTTCCCCGAGCCCCGCCTCCTTCGGCCCGGCCGGCCCGGCGCAGGCCCGCGCGGCGGCCGCATACGCCGGAGCGGGCGGGCGCCGGGGTGTCCCGGTGCCCGCCCGCTTCGCGGTCGGCTGCGTCAGACGACGATCAGGGCGTCCAGCGGGGCGTCCGCAAGGGCGCCGGCCAGCCGCTCGCGGCCCGGCAGGAACGACAGCTCCATCAGGACCGCCACCCCGGCGACCTCCGCGCCGGCCCGCCGGATCAGCGAGAGCGAGGCTTCGGCGGTGCCGCCCGTGGCCAGGACGTCGTCGATGACCATGACCCGGTCACCGGCCGACAGGTCCTCGGCGTGGACCTCGATCTCCGCCGTCCCGTACTCCAGCTCGTACGACTGCGCGAGCGTCGCACCCGGCAGCTTCCCGGCCTTGCGCACCGGCACGAAGCCGATGCCCGCCTGGACCGCCACCGGCGCCGCGAGGATGAACCCGCGCGCCTCCAGCCCGACGATCTTCGTCGCGCCGTACTGCCCGGCCAGCTCCACCAGCGCGTCCGTCAGGGCCGCGAAGGCCTTCGGGTCGGCCAGCAGCGGGGTGATGTCCTTGAACATCACCCCCGGCTTCGGGTAGTCCGCCACGTCCTTGATCCGGCTGAGCAGCAGCTCGAGCGCCGCGGGGGAGAGGGTGCTCACCGGCGCCGCCCGGCGCGGCCCTGGGCCACGACCTGCGGGGTGTCGGTGGCCTCGTAGCCCTCGTCCTCCGGGGACTCGCCCTTGGCCGCCGCGGCCGCCCGCTTCGCGAGCACCCGCTTCTTCAGCGCCTTCATCGCCGGCTCGCGCTCCTTGAGGTCCACGACCAGCGGGGTCGCGATGAAGATCGAGGAGTACGCACCGGCCGCGAGGCCGACGAACAGCGACAGCGAGATGTCGTTCAGCATGCCGGCGCCCAGGAAACCGCCGCCGATGAAGAGCAGCGCCCCGACCGGGAGCAGCGCCACGACGGTGGTGTTGATCGAGCGGACCAGGGTGCCGTTGATGCTGCGGTTGGCGATCTCGCTGAACGTGTAGCGGGTCTGCTTGGTGATGTCCTTCGAGCCCTCCTTGAGACCGTCGAAGACGACGACGGTGTCGTAGAGGGAGTAACCGAGGATCGTCAGCAGACCGATCACGGTGCCCGGCGTGACCTCGAACCCGACCAGCGCGTACACGCCGACGGTGATGGTGAGGTCGTGGATCAGGGCGATCAGCGCGGCGACCGCCATCCGCCACTCGAAGGCGATGGCGAGGTAGATCACCACGAGGACCATGAAGATGCCGAGGCCGGTCCAGGCCTTGTTCGCGATCTGGTCGCCCCAGCTGGGGCCGACCAGGTCCGCGTTGATGTCGGCCTCGGAGACCTTGAGGTCGGTGGCGAGCTGCTTCTTGACGCCCGCCGCGTCGTTCGTGTCCAGACCCGAGATCTGGATGCGCAGGCCGCCGGTGCCGAGCTCCTGGACGATCGCGTCGTGGCCCGAGGCCTTCTCCGACACCTCGGTCGCCTTGGCGACCGAGACGGCCGTCTTCGGGGTGGTGAAGACGGCACCGCCCTTGAACTCGATGCCCATGTTGAGGCCCTGAACGGCCAGGGCCACGATCGCCGTGATGGTGATCAGGATGGAAACGCCGTACCAGATGAAGCGCTTGCCGACGAAGTCGTAGCCGACCTCACCGCGGTACAGCTTGGCGCCGAGATCTCCCAGCTTCGACATCTCTCACGCCTCCTTTACGTCGACGGGAGCGGTGACGGAACCGGAGCCGGTGCGGCGGGACCGGCGCAGCGGCGGCTTGGCGCCGAGCCGCTTCGGGTCCAGTCCGGACCAGGGGTGGCCGCTGGAGAAGAACTTCGTGCGGGCCATCAGCGTCATGATCGGCTTGGTGAAGAGGAACACCACGACCACGTCGAGCACGGTCGTCAGACCCAGGGTGAAGGCGAAGCCCTGCACCTTGCCGACGGTGACGATGAACAGCACCGCGGCGGCCAGGAACGACACGAAGTCGGAGACCAGGATCGTGCGCCGGGCGCGCGGCCAGGCCCGCTCCACGGCGGGACGCAGGGTGCGGCCCTCGCGGATCTCGTCGCGGATGCGCTCGAAGTACACGATGAACGAGTCCGCCGTGATGCCGATCGCGACGATCGCACCGCAGACGGCGGGCAGGTTCAGCGCGAAGCCGATGCCCTTTCCGAGCAGCGCCATGATCGTGTAGGTGAGGATCGCGGACACCAGGAGGCTGACGATGGCGATGAAGGCCAGTCCCCGGTAGTACACGAGCAGGTAGATCACGACGAGGATGAGGCCGATGGCGCCGGCGATGAGGCCGGCCTTCAGCTGCTCGCCGCCGAGCGCGGCGGTGACGGTGGTGACGCTGTCCTCGCTGAAGGAGAGCGGCAGGGCGCCGTACGAGAGCATGTTGCCCAGGTCCTGCGCGGTCTGCTGGGTGAAGCCACCGGAGATCTCGGCGTTGCCGCCGGTCAGCGCCTGGCTGACGGACGGGTCGGAGACGACCTCGCCGTCGAGCACGATCGCGAACTGGTTCTGCGGCATCTGCTTGGTGGCGAGCTCACCGGTGATCTTGGCGAACTTGTCGGCGCCCTTGTCGGTGAACTGCATGGTGACGATCCACTGGCCGCGCTGCGGGTCGATGACACCCTTGGCGTCCTTGACGTCCGTACCGGCCACACCGGCCGGGCCCAGGATCCACTTGCCCCAGGTGTCACCGCGCTTGCCGCAGGCGAGCGTCGCGTCCTCGGGCTTGGCGCCCTTGCCGGCCGCGGCGCGCTGCGCCTCGTTGGTGCAGTCCAGCGCCGCGAACTTCGCCTGGAGGTCGGCGGCGGCCGCCTCGACGCCCGACGGGGCCGGGGTGGGGGCCGGAGCCTTGTCGTCTGCCTTCTTCGACTCGCTCGCCGAGGGCGAGGGAGAGGCGGTGGCGGCCGGGGCCTTGAGGGCCTCGCTGAGCACACGGCCCTGGGAAGTGGCGCTGGACGACGGGGTGGCCGGGGTGCTGGGCTTGCCGCTGCCCTCGGCCTTCGGGGCACCGGAGCTGCTCGCGGACGGGCTCGGCGTGGCCTCGGGGGCCGCCGGGGCGCCGTCGGCGAAGGCCAGGACCGGGCGGAAGTACAGCTGGGCGGTGGTACCGACCTGCTCGCGGGCCTGCTTCTCGTTCGTCCCCTTGGGGATGTTCACGATGATGTGGTCGCGGCCCTGCGTCTGGACCTCGGCCTCCGACACGCCGAGACCGTTGACGCGGCGCTCGATGATGCCGACCGCCGTGTTCATGTTGGTCTCGTTGATCGCGTCCGGCTTGCCGGGCTCGCTCTTGGCCTTGAGCGTGATGCTCGTACCGCCCGCGAGGTCGATGCCGAGGCGGGGAGTCGTCTGCTTCGTGAGGAACATCCCCGCGGTGAGCGCCACCATCGCGATCAGGATGATCGCCAGGGCACGCCCCGGCCTCCCCTGAGCCCCCGTGGGCCGCCGGCCCTTCTTCGGTGCTGCCACCTTGTCGTATCTCCCTGTCCAACCGCCCCGCGCCGGGTCAGCGCGCGGACGGCCACGAAATGTGTGGTGGGGACCCCTGCCCCCCGCAGAAGTGTCACTGACGGGGACCGCGGCGGCCGCCGGTCAGGCGCCTGCACGGTCCCCGGCCGCGCGCTACTTCGCGCCGGCCTCGCCGTCCTCGGGCTTGTCGCCCTTGGGCTCCTCGTTCTTGGCCTGGCCGTCCTTCGGCTCGTCCGCCTTGGGCTCGTCCTTCTTGCCCAGGTCGAGCTTCGGGGCGTCGGTCCCGGCCTCGTCCGCGCTCTTGTCCGCGTCCTTGTCCAGGGTCAGCGAGGAGGCGTCGTCCGGGACGGCCGGCGTGTCGATCGTCAGATCATCACTGATGCCGTGGACGATGCGGTTGTACTCCGCGTCGTCGAGGACGGCGCCGATGGCGTTCTTCGCGTAGACCGCGTGGACACCGGGGGCCACCTCGAGGGTGACGGTGTCCTCGCCGATCTCCTTCACCGTGGCGTACATGCCGCCGATGGTGCGGACGCCGGTGCCGGGCGACATGTGGTCGCGCATCTGCGCGGCCGCCTGCTGCTTCTTCTTCGCGGAGCGGGTCATCAGGAACATCGCCCCGATGAGCACGATGAACGGGAGGAGTGTCACGAGATTCACGGGACGGAGATCCTTCGCACGACCGCACGGGAGACGGTCAATTTCTACGGGGGTGGGCATGCCGGCCTGAAGGGTCGGCATCGGCGGAGTCTAGGCGAGTCCGCACCGATGGAACAACGCCCAGCATGGCACCGCAGTTCCTGACCGGGCGAACCTCCGCGCCGTCAGGCCCCGAACAAGCCCTGTTGTCCGCTTGATCCACTCCCCTGCTGCGGAGGCGGGACAAGCCCCAGGTGAGCCCATGCGGCGGGGGTCGCGACCCGGCCGCGCGGGGTACGGGCCAGCAGGCCTTCCCGTACGAGGAACGGCTCGGCGACCTCCTCGACGGTCTCCCGCTCCTCGCCGACGGCGACGGCGAGCGTGGACAGGCCCACGGGGCCGCCGCCGAAGAGCTTGAGCAGGGCTTCGAGCACGGCGCGGTCGAGGCGGTCGAGGCCGCGCGCGTCGACCTCGTACACCTGGAGGGCGGTGCCGGCCACCTCGCGGTTGATCACCCCGTCGGCCCTGACCTGCGCGTAGTCGCGGACGCGGCGCAGCAGGCGGTTGGCGATGCGCGGGGTGCCGCGGGAGCGCCCGGCGATCTCGGCGGCGCCGGCCGTGTCGATCTCCACGTCGAGGAGGCGGGCGGAGCGGTGGATGACGCGTTCCAGCTCCTCGGGGGCGTAGAACTCCATGTGCCCGGTGAAGCCGAAGCGGTCGCGCAGCGGGGGCGGGAGCAGGCCGGCCCGGGTCGTGGCCCCGACCAGGGTGAAGGGCGGCAGCTCCAGCGGGATGGCGGTGGCCCCGGGTCCCTTGCCGACGATCACGTCGACGCGGAAGTCCTCCATGGCCATGTAGAGCATCTCCTCGGCGGGCCGGGACATGCGGTGGATCTCGTCGAGGAAGAGGACCTCGCCCTCCTGGAGGGAGGAGAGGATGGCGGCGAGGTCGCCCGCGTGCTGGATGGCGGGGCCGGAGGTGATCCGGATGGGCGCGCCCATCTCGGCGGCGATGATCATGGAGAGGGTGGTCTTGCCGAGCCCGGGCGCACCGGAGAGCAGCACGTGATCGGCGGTGGCGCCGCGCTGGCGGGCCGCCTTCAGCACCAGGTCGAGCTGCTGGCGGACCTTCTCCTGGCCGACGAACTCGCCGAGGTCCTTGGGCCGCAGGGCCGCCTCGACGGCGGTGTCCTCGCCGTCCGCCGCAGCCGCCACGATCCGGTCGTCGCTCTCGTCATCCCAGTTCACGCTGTCAGTCTGCCTTGTCGTTCGTACGGTGGTTTCCGGAGCGGGCCCGCGCGGCGCCGCGCCCGGTCAGCGGGCCCGGTTCAGGGTTTGGAGGGCCGCGCGCAGGAGCTGGGGGACGGGGGCGGAGCCGCCGGCGGCGATGGCCGCCTCCGCCTGCGGGGTGACCGCCGAGACGGCCTCCTCCGCCTCGCGGGAGGCGTAGCCGAGGCCGATCAGGGCCGCCGCCAGCTGCTCCGTCCACGGCGCCGGGCCCGCCGCCACGGGGGCGCGCTGAGCGCCGACCAGCGGTGCGCCCAGCTTGTCCTTCAGCTCCAGCAGCAGCTTCTGGGCCCCCTTCTTGCCGATGCCCGGCACCGCCGTCAGGGCCTTCTCGTCACCCGTGGAGACGGCCAGTCGCAGCGCGTCCGGGCTGTGCACCCCGAGCATCGCCTGCGCCAGGCGCGGCCCGACCCCGCTCGCCGTCTGCAGCAGTTCGAAGACCTGCCGCTCGTCGTCGTCCGCGAAGCCGTACAGCGTCAGCGAGTCCTCCCGTACGACCAGGGAGGTGGCCAGCCGCGCCGTCTCCCCCATCCGCAGGCCGGCGATGGTGTTCGGCGTGCACTGCACGGCCATGCCCACTCCCCCGACCTCGATCACGGCCAGGGTGGGGGCGAGCGCGGCGACCGGGCCGCTGACGAAGGCGATCATGAGGGGCGGCCTTTCGAGGCGTGCAGGGCGTGCTGGGCGACCGCCTGCTGGAGGCGGTTCTGGGCGGGGGCCCGCCAGATGTGGCAGATGGCAAGGGCGAGGGCGTCCGCGGCGTCGGCGGGCTTCGGTGGGGCGGACAGCCGCAGCAGCCGGGTCACCATGGCTCCGACCTGCGCCTTGTCGGCCCGGCCGGAGCCGGTGACGGCGGCCTTGACCTCACTGGGGGTGTGCAGGGCGACCGGTATCCCGCGGCGCGCGGCGCACAGCATGGCCACGGCGCTGGCCTGGGCGGTGCCCATCACCGTGCTGACGTTGTGCTGGCTGAACACCCGCTCCACGGCGACGACTTCGGGCGTGTGACGGTCCAGCCACTCCTCGATGCCCTGCTCGATGGCGACGAGCCGGTGGCCCAACTCCGCGTCCGCGGGCGTCCGTACGACCCCCACGGCGAGCATCGTCAGCGGGCGGCCGGCGACACCCTCGACCACGCCGACACCGCACCGGGTCAGCCCCGGGTCCACGCCGAGTACGCGCACTCCGCCCCCGCCCTCGTTCGATTGCCAGTGCGTGCAGGCTAACCGGTGGCACTGACAAAGCGGCGGGGCGGGGGGGGGGGGGGCCCCCCGCCCCCCCCCCGCGGGGGGTGAGGGGGCGGGCCTCTCCCTTTCCTCCCCCCGGGGGGGGGGGATGGGGGGGAAGGTTGGCGAAGACGTTCTGCACGTCGTCGCTGTCCTCCAGCGCGTCGATCAGCTTGAAGATCTTGCGCGCGCCCTCTTCGTCCAGCTCGACCTGCATGGTCGGGACGAAGCTGGAGTCGGCCGAGTCGTAGTCGATGCCCGCCTCCTGGAGCGCGGTGCGGACCGCGACCATGTCGGTGGGCTCGCTGATGATCTCGAAGGTGTCGCCGTTGTCGTTGACCTCTTCGGCACCGGCCTCGAGCACCGTCTCCAGGACGTCGTCCTCGGAGAGCTCGCCCTTGGGCAGCAGGACGACGCCCTTGCGGTTGAACAGGTACGAGACCGAGCCCGGGTCGGCCATCGAGCCGCCGTTGCGGGTCATGGCGACGCGGACGTCGGACGCGGCACGGTTGCGGTTGTCCGTGAGGCACTCGATGAGCACCGCGACACCGTTCGGGCCGTAGCCTTCGTACATGATCGTCTCGTAGTCGGCGCCGCCGGCCTCGAGGCCGCCGCCGCGCTTGACCGCGGAGTCGATGTTCTTGTTCGGGACCGAGCTCTTCTTGGCCTTCTGGATGGCGTCGAAAAGGGTCGGGTTGCCGTCGATGTCGGCACCGCCCATACGGGCCGCGACCTCGATGTTCTTGATCAGCTTCGCGAAGAGCTTGCCGCGCTTGGCATCGATCACGGCCTTCTTGTGCTTCGTCGTAGCCCATTTAGAGTGGCCGGACATCCGCCTGTCTCCTTCGCGTCACCAACAGTGTTCACCTCAGATCCTACCGGGACCTGTTTACAGCCCCGCGCGCACCATGTCGACGAAGTACGCGTGGACCCGGTCGTCACCGGTCAGCTCGGGGTGGAACGAGGTGGCGAGGACGTTGCCCTGGCGCACGGCGACCGTGTGGCCGTCGTACGTGGCGAGTACCTCGGCCTGCGCGCCGACCGACTCGACCCAGGGGGCGCGGATGAAGACGCCCTCGACGGGGCCGCCCCCTATGCCCGCGAAATCGATCTTCGCTTCGAAGGATTCGTTCTGACGGCCGAAGGCGTTGCGGCGCACGATCATGTCGATGCCGCCCAGGGTCTCCTGGTCGTCACGGCCGTCGAGCAGCTTGTCGGCGAGCATGATCATGCCGGCGCAGGTGCCGTAGACCGGCATGCCGGCCCGCACGCGCTCGCGCAGCGGCTCCAGCATGCCGAACAGGACGGCGAGCTTCGACATCGTCGTGGACTCGCCGCCGGGGATCACCAGGGCGTCGACCTCGGCGAGCTCCTCGGGACGCCGGACCGGCCTGGCCACGGCGTCCGCCGCGGCCAGGGCGATCAGGTGCTCCCGTACGTCGCCCTGGAGGGCCAGGACACCAATCACGGGGTTGGTCATGACAGTGACTACCAGCCGCGGTTGGCGTAGCGCTCGGCCTCGGGGAGGGTGTCGCAGTTGATGCCGACCATGGCCTCGCCCAGGTTGCGGGAGGCGTCCGCGATGATCTTCGGGTCGTCGTAGAAGGTGGTGGCCTTCACGATGGCGGCGGCGCGCTTGGCCGGGTCGCCCGACTTGAAGATGCCGGAGCCGACGAAGACGCCCTCGGCGCCGAGCTGGCGCATGAGCGCGGCGTCGGCCGGGGTGGCGACGCCACCGGCGGAGAACAGCACGACCGGGAGCTTGCCGAGCTCGGCGACCTCCTTGACCAGCTCGTACGGGGCGCGCAGCTCCTTGGCGGCGGCGAACAGCTCGTTGTTGTCGTAGCCGCGCAGGCGGGCGATCTCGTTCTTGATCTGGCGCAGGTGGCGGACGGCCTCGACGACGTTGCCCGTGCCGGCCTCGCCCTTCGAGCGGATCATGGCCGCGCCCTCGGCGATGCGGCGCAGGGCCTCGCCGAGGTTGGTGGCACCGCAGACGAAGGGGGTGGTGAACGCCCACTTGTCGGAGTGGTTGACCTCGTCGGCCGGGGTCAGGACCTCGGACTCGTCGATGTAGTCGACGCCGAGGGACTGCAGGACCTGGGCCTCGACGAAGTGGCCGATGCGGGACTTGGCCATGACCGGGATGGAGACGGCCTCGATGATCTCTTCGATCATGTTCGGGTCCGACATGCGCGCGACGCCGCCGTCCTTGCGGATGTCGGCGGGGACCCGCTCCAGGGCCATGACGGCCACGGCGCCGGCGTCCTCGGCGATCTTCGCCTGCTCGGCGTTGACCACGTCCATGATCACGCCGCCCTTGAGCTGCTCGGCCATGCCGCGCTTGACGCGGGAGGTGCCGATGGCGGACTCAGCGGACTGCGGGGTGGAGGGAAGCGTGCTCACGGATTGACCTCACTCGAAGGGAAGACGGGTGCTGCGGTGGTGACGGGTGCTGCCGGTGGCAGCGCGCCCAGGGGTGACCCACGGGCCGCGGTGCTACTGCGCCGAGCAAACCGCCCCCGACCAGTCCACCGCAAGGGCCAATGAGGAGCCGGTGGCCCCTTTCAACTTGGCCTTTGGGTACAACTGGGGCCGCCGGGCCAGGCTACGGGCGGTCGGCAAGATCCACCGGAGGCTCGTCGTCCATTTCGAAGGCGAGCGGGAACGGGGCGTGGCCGGCCAGCCGGAACCAGCGCACCTTGCGGTGCCGGCGCAGCGCGCGGGCGGCCCGTACGGCGTCGTTGTGGAAGCGCCGTGCCATGGGCACCCGGCGGACCGCCGCGGCCAGCTCCTCGGCGGCCGCCTCGCCACCGGGGGCCGCCTTGAGCAGATCCACCTGGGCGGCGTCGGCGAACACCGCGCGCAGCGCCTGGCTGAGCTCGCTCTCGGCGACCTCGCGCTGCTCCTCCTCGGCCTGGCGGGCGCCGTGGGCGGCCTCGTACAGGACGATCGAGGAGGCGGGGTCGAGCACTCCGGAGGTGGCCACTTCGAGCACCACCGAGGCGCGCCGTACGAGCTGCGCGTCGAGGGCGGCGCGGGCGGCGTCCATCCGCGAGTGCAGCCGGTCCAGCCTTCCGGCGGTCCAGCTGAGGTAGACCCCGATGACACCGAGCGCCAGGGCGGTCCAGACAAGGGTTTCGATCACGCCGCGCGACAATACCCTCCTTCCGGAGGGACCCCCTACGCGTCCCGGGTCAGGCCCAGGCGGGTGCGCAGGCGGACGCGCTCGTCCGTGGCCACCGCCGCCGCGCCGTCCGTCACCGTCTCGTAGACCGCCAGGATGTCCGCGCCGACCGTCGACCAGTCGAAGCGGCGCACGTGCGCGGAGCCGTGGGCGCTCAGCTCCGCGCGCCGCTCCGGGTCGCGCAGCAGGGCCACCGCGCCGGCGGCCAGCGCGTCCGCGTCCTCGTTGGCGAAGAGCTCCCCCGCCGCGCCCTGGTCCAGGACCTGCGCGAACGCGTCGAGGTCGGAGGCGAGCACCGCGGCCCCCGCCGACAGGGCCTCGACCAGGATGATGCCGAAGCTCTCGCCGCCGGTGTTCGGGGCCACGTACACGTCGACGCTGCGCAGCAGCCGCGCCTTGTCCTCGTCCGAGACCATGCCGAGGAACTCCACCCGTGCGCGCAGCTCGGCGGGCAGGGAGGCCACGGCCTCCTCCTCGTCGCCGCGGCCCGCCACGAGGAGCCGTACGTCCGGGCAGGCCTCCACGATCTTGGGGAAGGCCGCCATCAGGACGGGCAGGCCCTTGCGGGGCTCGTCGATCCGGCCGATGAAGCCGAGGGTCTGCCCGCCCCACTCCGGCTTCGGCTCGGCCGAGGCGAAGAAGTCCACGTCGACCCCGTTGGGGATCACGACCGCGTCCCCGCCCAGGTGCTCCACGAGCGTGCGGCGCGCGTACTCGCTCACCGCGATCCGGGCGCTGATCTTCTCCAGCGCCGGCTGGAGGATCGGGTACGCGGCGATCATGGCCCGCGAGCGCGGGTTCGAGGTGTGGAAGGTGGCCACGATCGGCCCCTGCGCCGCCCAGCAGGACAGCAGTCCCAGCGAGGGCGAGGCCGGCTCGTGGATGTGGATCACGTCGAAGACGCCGTCGTGCAGCCAGCGCCGCACCCGCGCCGCCGACAGGAAGCCGAAGTTCAGCCGGGCCACCGACCCGTTGTACGGCACCGGCACCGCCCGCCCCGCCGAGACCACGTACGGCGGCAGCGGCGTCTCGTCGTCCGCCGGGGCCAGCACCGACACCTCGTGGCCGAGGCGGATCAGGTGCTCGGCGAGGTCGCGGATGTGGAACTGGACGCCGCCCGGCACGTCCCACGAGTACGGGCACACGATGCCGATCTTCACTGCGCGCGCTCCTCCAGGTCGTCCAGCCACAGCCGCTGCAGCATGTGCCAGTCCTCCGGGTGCTCGGCGATCCCCTGCGCGAAGGCGTCGGCCACCGCCTGGGTCATGACGGCCGTCTTGCCGGCCCGGTCCCCGGTCTTCGGCACCGCCACCTCCGGGTGGATCCGGCCGTACATCTTCGGCGAGTCCCCGTAGTGCAGGGTCGCCGGGAGCAGTACCGCCCCCGTCTGCTGCGCCAGCAGCGCCGGCCCGGCCGGCATGCGCGCCGCCGAACCGAAGAAGTCCACCTCGACGCCGGTGGCCGACAGGTCGCGGTCCGCGACCAGGCAGACGAGGCCGCCGGAGCGCAGCCTGCGGGCCAGGGTGCCGAAGGCGGCGCCGCCGCTGTGCGGCAGGACCTCCATGCCCAGGCTCTCGCGGTAGGCGACGAACCGGTCGTAGAGGGTCTCGGGCTTCAGCCGCTCGGCGACCGTGGTGAACGGCGCCTTCATGTGGCCGATGGCCCAGGCCCCGGCGAGGTCCCAGTTGGCGAGGTGCGGCAGCGCCACGACGACCCCGCGCCCGGAGTCGAGGGCCTCGCGCAGCAGGTGCTCGTCCTTGAACTCGACATCGGTGCCGAAGCGCTCCGGGTCCATGGTGGGCAGCCGGAAGGACTCCATCCAGTAGCGCATGTACGAGCGCATGCCGGCCTTCGAGAGCTCGCGCAGCCGCTCCGGCCCGGCGTCCGGTACGACGCGGGCCAGGTTCGATTCCAGCCGCAGCACGCTCTTGCCGCGCCTCTTCCACGCGTAGTCCGCGATCCGGCGCCCCAGGGCCACCGCGGCCGGCTCCGGGAGCTTCTTCACCCCGGCCCAGCCGAGCCCGTACAGCCCGTCGACCAGCTTGTCCTGCACCCGGCCGGCCATCAGGCGGCGCCGCCTTCGGCCACGGCGGCCGCGGCGTCGGCCTCGGCCGCCTCACGGCGTACGGTGACCACCCGCTGGATCAGCGTGACCAGCGAGCCCACCGCGACGATCCACAGCGCGATCGGCAGCAGCACCCCGATCCAGGAGGGGACGCCGAAGGTCTGGAGCCCGGACAGACCGGCCGCGACCAGCGAGATCACCAGCCGCTCGGCGCGCTCGATGAGCCCGTTGACGGCCACCGGCAGGCCGATCGACTCGCCGCGGGCCTTCGTGTACGAGACGACCTGGCCGCTGGCCAGGCAGAAGATCGCCACCGCGCACAGCACGTTGTCGTTCCCGTTGCCTGCGTACCAGAGCGCGAGGCCGCCGAAGATCGCCGCGTCGGCCACCCGGTCGAGCGTGGAGTCGAGGAAGGCGCCCCAGCGGCTGGAGACGCCCGCCTGGCGGGCCATGTTCCCGTCCACCAGGTCGGAGAAAACGAACAGGGTGATGGTGATGGTGCCCCAGAAGAACTCCCCCCGGGGGAAGAAGACCAGCGCTCCCGCCACCACTCCGGCCGTGCCGATCAGGGTGACCGCGTCCGGGCTCACCCCCCGCCGGAGGAGGAATGCGGCGAATGGCGTGAGAACACGCGTGAAGAAAGCACGCGCGTACTTGTTCAGCATGGCCTTCCCGGAGGGTCGCTGGGCCGCACGGCCACATCGGCCACCGGCTGGCCCATCGTAGCCAGCGCCCCGGGGCCCCGGCGCCGCGCACCCACCGGTTCGGGCCGGGCAATCGCCGGTCCACGCCCGCGTCACGCTCCGGACAGCGCCGGGTACTACGTATGGACGCAGTGTGACGCCGGTGCAAAGCTCGAAGGACCCCGATTCAACCTCCTCACCGTCACACCGGGAGGCACGAGCATCATGGGAGCCACATCACACCAAGCCGGAGCCGCCGGCAGGGCACCGACGGCCGACCGCCCGTCGTCGCTGCGGAACGTCGTGCTGGTCGGCCACAGCGGAGCCGGCAAGACCACGCTGGTCGAGGCCCTCGCCCTGACGGCGGGCGCCGTCAACCGGGCCGGCCGGGTCGAGGACGGCACCGCCGTCTCCGACTACGACGAGATCGAACACCGGCAGCAGCGGTCCGTACAGCTGTCCCTCGTCCCGGTCGAATGGGCCGGCATCAAGATCAACATCTTGGACACCCCCGGATACGCCGATTTCGTCGGCGAGCTCAGGGCCGGTCTGCGCGCCGCGGACGCGGCCCTTTTCGTCGTCTCCTCCTCGGACGGGATCGACGGCGCCACCCGCATGGTCTGGGACGAGTGCGCGGCCGTCGGCATGCCCCGCGCCATCGTCGTCACCCATCTGGAGGCAGCCCGCGCCGATTACGCACAGATGACCACCGTCTGCGGGGAGATCTTCGGGGCCGAGGACCCCGACGCCGTCATCCCGCTCTACCTGCCGCTGTACGGGCCTCCCGGCCCCGACGGGCACACCCCGGTCGCCGGCCTCCTCGGCCTGCTCTCCCGGCGCGTGTACGACTACACCTCCGGGGAGCGCGTGGAGCGCGACCCCGAGCCCGCCGAGCTCGACCTCATCTCCGGCGCCCGCTCCCGCCTCATCGAGGGGATCATCGCCGAGAGCGAGGACGAGAGCCTCATGGACCGCTACCTCGGCGGTGAGGACATCGACTTCAAGACCCTCGTCGACGACCTGGAGCGCGCCGTCGCCCGCGGCACCTTCCACCCCGTCCTGATGGCCGCCCCCGCCGCCGACGGCGCCCGCCAGGGACTGGGCACCGTCGAACTCCTGGAACTGATCACCGGCGGCTTCCCCACCCCGCTGGAGCGCGCCGCCGTCGCCGTCACCGCCCCGGACGGCGCCGAGCGCCCGGCCGTCACCTGCGATCCCGACGGGCCGCTGGTCGCCGAGGTCGTCAAGACCTCCTCCGACCCCTACGTCGGGCGCGTCTCCCTCGTCCGCGTCTTCTCCGGCACCCTGCGCCCCGAGGAGACCGTGCACGTCAGCGGCCACGGCCTGGCCGACCGCGGGCACGAGGACCACGATGTCGACGAGCGGATCGGCACCCTCACCTCACCCTTCGGCAAACAGCAGCGCACCCTCACCCAGGTCATCGCCGGGGACCTCGCCTGCGTGGCCAAACTCACCCGCGCCGAGACCGGCGACACCCTCTCGGCCAAGGACCGGCCCCTGCTCATGGAGCCCTGGCCGATGCCCGACCCGCTGCTCCCCCTCGCCATCGCGGCCCACAGCAAGGCCGACGAGGACAAGCTCTCCCAGGGCCTGGCCCGGCTCGTCGCCGAGGACCCCACGATGCGGCTGGAGCAGAACCCGGACACCCACCAGGTCGTCCTGTGGTGCCTCGGCGAGGCCCACCAGGACGTGGCCCTCGAACGGCTGCGCGCCCGCTACGGGGTCCAGGTCGACCCCGTCCCGCACAAGGTGAGCCTGCGCGAGACCTTCGGCGCCAAGGCCTCGGGCCGCGGCCGCCACGTCAAACAGTCCGGCGGGCACGGCCAGTTCGCCATCTGCGAGATCGAGGTGGAACCGCTCCCGCCGGGCAGCGGCATCGAGTTCGTCGACAAGGTCGTCGGCGGCGCCGTGCCCCGCCAGTTCATCCCGTCCGTCGAGAAGGGCGTCCGCACCCAGGCCGCCCGCGGGCTCGCCGCCGGCTATCCGCTGGTCGACGTACGCATCACCCTGCTCGACGGCAAGGCGCACTCGGTGGACTCCTCCGACGCCGCCTTCCAGACCGCCGGCGCGCTCGCCCTGCGCGAGGCCGCCGCCGAGGCCCGCATCCACCTCCTCGAACCGGTCGCCGAGCTCGCGGTCCTCGTCCCCGACGAGTACGTGGGTCCCGTCATGAGCGACCTCGCCGGGCGGCGCGGCCGCGTGGTCGGCACCGAACAGGCCGGCGCCGGCCGCACGCAGGTCCGCGCCGAGATCCCGGAGATCGAGATCGGCCGGTACGCCGTCGAACTGCGCTCGGTGTCGCACGGCACGGGCCGGTTCACCCGCGCCTACGCCCGCCACGAGCCCATGCCTCCCCAGATCGCCGACAAGGTGCGCGAACAGGCCGAGAAGGGAACCTGACTGACACGGCGCCAGGAGCCGCCCACCCAAGCCGCTTGCGGTGGGCGGCATTTCCCTGTCCCATGACCATGGGAAGAGATACGCCGATAGGCTCATCTGCGCGGCAAAAGAGCACAACGCACAGCGATGGGGGCAACGGTGGCGGACGACGGATTCGACTTCAGGCCCGGGGCGCAGGTACCCCTCCAGGGGGGCGGCGGCCAGACCGCGGCGACCAACGCCCTCGCGTCGGCCGCGTACCGGGACGGCGGCACGGACAGCAAGCTGTCCGACATCGCCAAGGCCGACAACGAGTACCACAAGTCCACGATCAAACCACCGAAGATCTCGCTCTTCGAGCCCAGCCTGGGCGAGGCCTTCTGCCGCGCCGTCGAGGCCCGCACCCTGGCGGCCGGCCGCAAACCGCTCATCCAGTCCTTCGGCCTCGACCCGCAGACCGTCGTCGAGCACTGCCTGGCCGCCTCCCGCATCCGCAAGGAGCGCGACCGCAAGCTGCGCCTGATCATGCTCGTCGCCGGCGTCGTCTTCCTGCCCGGCCTCCTGCTGTGGCTGGGCCTGTTCCAGCTCCGCAAGACGCTGTCCAAGGGCGAGGGCAAACGCTCCTGGCTGGGCACCCTGCTGCTCGTGGGCGTCGCCGTCGTGGCGGCCGTGCTCATGTTCCGGCTGCCGTTCACCGGCTTCCTCGGCCTCTACCTGCGCGGCATGATCATCGCCCCCGCCGTGGGCTGGCTCCTCGCCCGCCGGATCTGCGAGGCCACCGCCGCCGACCTGCGCTCGCGCTGGGACGGGCTGCTGGCCGGCAGCGGCATCGGCGCCAAGATCCCGGAGGCCGTACCCGGCAACCCCGACGAGAAGGCCCGGGAAGACCTGCGGCACTCGCTGGCCAAGCTCACGGCCGAGGACCGCAGCAACTCCGTCTTCTACGCCGGCCCCAAGGGCATCCTCGGCATGGGCACCCGCTGGGGCAGCTGGCAGATGGCCGAGGAGCTCGCGCCCAAGACCGAGGGCATGGAGATCCACCCGTTCCGCAGCTGGGACGTCATACGGGCGATCGACACCGAGCTGCGCAAGCTGGAGCGCGGCCCGCTGCACACCGGCGGCCTGCCGCCCGCCTCGATCCAGCACTGGATCGTCACCCCGGTCGGCGAAGCCGCCGGGGAAGTGGCCCGCCCCACCGGTGCGGACGTGGACACCTTCCTCGTCAAGCCGCACGAGATCACCCGGATCTGCAACGAGCAGCAGTTCAGCGGCGGCAACCGGCACTACCTCGGCATCCAGTACCCGCTCTGGGACGGCCAGTTGGTGATCACGATGCTGGTGACGGTCACCGTGCTGTACAAGACCCTGCGCGTCGAGGTGACCGGCCACGCGCTCGGACCGGTGCACGGCCTGTTCACGAGCAAGTCGGCGGCCCCGAAGGTCGAGGTGCCGAAGTCCATCCGGTTCTGGGAGACCGTCGAGCGGCCCCTGCCGCTGGTCGACGCCCAGGAGGTGGTCCGCCTCGCCGTCCGCGCCCCGCTGACCTGGTTCCCGCCGATCCTCGAATTCTTCGGCGGCAAGCTGGTCCTGCCCGAACCCTTCGGCCTGCGCCACGTCTGGGCGGGCCAGCCCTGGCGCCACCGCTTCATGGCCGACGACGCCCTGCGCGCCGCCACTCCGGTCCTGCGGGCGGTGCACGCGGCGGCGCTGCGGGTGCTGGAGGAGAACGGCGCCGACATCGACCGCTTCAGCAACCGCTCGATGATCGTCAGCGGTCTCGTCCAGGACGCCGCCCCGCGCAAGGCGGACGCCTACGACGCCTAGACAGGAGGTCCCGGGGCCGATCCGCGGCCCCGGGACCTCCTGGTCGTCGTCCTGGTCGTCGTCCTGATCCGCGTCCTAGCCGACGGGCCAGGCGTCGGCGAGCATCTGGCGGGTGTCCGCGAGGAGTTGGGGCAGCACCTTGGTGTGGCCGACGACCGGCATGAAGTTCGTGTCCCCGCCCCAGCGGGGCACGATGTGCTGGTGCAGGTGCGCGGCGATGCCGGCTCCCGCGACCGCGCCCTGGTTCATGCCGATGTTGAAGCCGTGCGCCCCGGACGCCTTCCGCAGCGCGACCATGGCCCGCTTCGTGAGATCGGCCAGCTCGACCGTCTCGGCAGCGTCGAGCTCCGTGTAGTCGGCGACGTGCCGGTACGGAACCACCATCAGGTGACCGCCGTTGTACGGGTACAGGTTCAGCACGGCGTAGACGTGCTTGCCCCGGGCCACGACCAGGCCGTCCTGGTCGGACATCTCCGGAATCCCGCAGAAGGGACAGCCGTCCCCGGCCTCCGGACCGGTCGGCTTGTTCTCCCCCTGGATGTACGCCATCCGGTGGGGCGTCCACAGACGCTGGAACGCGTCCTGCGTGCCCACACCGATCTGCTGCTCCGGCTCAGTCGTCATGGGATGCAGCATATGACCTTGCCCCGGCAGGGCGTGTCGCCGGGGGGAAGACGGCCACCGGCACCGCGATGCTGGGCCCATGCGTGCCGAAGAAGAGCCCCGTGATCGAGTCTGGGAGCGGCGTACCGAGCTGCCGCTCTTCTACGCTTCCCTGGTCTTCATGGCCGGGTACGCCGTCCGCGTCCTGGCCACCGACACCGAGCACATCTGGCAGGACGTCGCGGCCGTGGCGATCCTGGTGACCTGGGGCTGCTTCCTCGCGGACTTCCTGATCCGGCTGGTCCTGAGCGGCGAGAAACCGCGGCGCTTCGTCCGCCGGCACTGGCTGGACGCCGTGGTGGTCCTCCTGCCCACGCTCCGGCCGCTGCGCCTGGTCAAGGTCCACGACGCGATCCGCGCCAAGGGGCGCCGCCCGCGCCGCAGCCTGTACCCGCGCGTGATCACGTACGCCGGGCTCACCTCGGTGCTGCTGGGCTTCTCCGGCTCGCTCGGCATCTACCACAGCGAGCGGACGGACCCGGCCTCCCCCATCCAGACCTTCGGGGACTCGGCGTGGTGCGTGGTGCAGACCCTGACGACCGTCGGCTACGGGGACGTGGCCCCCGTGACCCCGACCGGACGGGTCATCGCGGTCGGCCTGATGGTCTGCGGCCTGGCCCTGCTCGGGGCGGTGACGGGTGCGTTCTCGTCCTGGCTGATCCAGGTCTTCCGCGAGGAGGACGAGGAAGGCGGCGAGGGGACCCCGGGAAACGGACGTTTCCCGGGGTCCCCTCGATAGACCCCCGCGGGGGCCGCCTTGCCGGTCAGACCTGGACGCGGTCCTCGACGACCTTGGCCAGCTTGGCCAGCGCCTCGTCCTTGGCGATGCCGTTCTCCTGCGAACCGTCGCGGTAGCGGAAGGAGACGGTGCCGGCGGCCATGTCCTCGTCACCGACGATGATCATGAACGGGACCTTGAGCTTCTGGTGGTTGCGGATCTTCTTCTGCATCCGGTCGGAAGAGGCGTCCACCTCGACCCGCAGGCCCTTCTTCTTCGCCGCGGCGGCGAATTCCTGAAGGTACTCGACGTGCCCGTCACCGATCGGGATGCCGACCGCCTGGACCGGGGCCAGCCACGGCGGCATGGCGCCCGCGTAGTGCTCCAGCAGTACGGCGAAGAACCGCTCGATGGAGCCGAACAGCGCGCGGTGGATCATGACCGGGCGCTGGCGGGAGCCGTCGGGCGCGGTGTACTCCAGGTTGAACCGCTCCGGCAGGTTGAAGTCCAGCTGGACGGTCGACATCTGCCAGGTACGGCCGATGGCGTCGCGCGCCTGCACGGAGATCTTCGGGCCGTAGAAGGCCGCGCCGCCCGGGTCGGGGGTCAGCGGGAGGCCCTGCTTCTCGGCGACCTGCTGGAGGACGGCGGTGGCCTCTTCCCAGACCTCGTCCGAGCCGACGAACTTCTCCGGGTCCTTGGTCGACAGCTCCAGGTAGAAGTCGGTCAGACCGTAGTCGCGGAGCAGGTTCAGCACGAAGGTGAGGGTGCGGTCGAGTTCCTCGGCCATCTGCTCACGGGTGCAGTAGATGTGCGCGTCGTCCTGGGTGAAGCCGCGGGCGCGGGTCAGGCCGTGCACGACGCCCGACTTCTCGTACCGGTACACGGTGCCGAACTCGAACAGGCGCAGCGGGAGCTCACGGTAGGAGCGGCCGCGCGCGTCGAAGATCAGGTTGTGCATCGGGCAGTTCATGGGCTTGAGGTAGTAGTCGGTACCACCGTCGAGCTGCATGGGGGGGTACATGCCCTCCGCGTACCAGTCCAGGTGCCCGCTCTTCTCGAAGAGCGCGCCCTTGGTGGCGTGCGGGGAGTAGACGAACTCGTAGCCCTCTTCCTCGTGCCGGCGGCGCGAGTAGTCCTCCATGGTCCGGCGGATGATGCCGCCGCGCGGGTGGAAGACGGCCAGGCCGGAGCCGATCTCGTCCGGGATGGAGAAGAGGTCCAGCTCGTTGCCGAGCTTGCGGTGGTCGCGCTTCTCGGCCTCGGCGAGGAAGTCGAGGTGGGCCTTCAGCTCTTCCTTCGACGGCCAGGCGGTGCCGTAGATGCGCTGGAGCATCGGGTTCTTCTCGCTGCCGCGCCAGTAGGCGGCCGCGTTGCGCATCAGCTTGAACGCCGGGATGTTGCGGGTGGTGGGCAGGTGGGGACCGCGGCAGAGGTCCTTCCAGCACAGCTCGCCGTTCTTGGCGTCGAGGTTGTCGTAGATGGTCAGCTCGCCGCCGCCCACCTCGACGTTCGCGCCGTCGTCGGTCGAGGCGGAGCCCTTGATGCCGATGAGCTCCAGCTTGTACGGCTCGTCGGCGAGCTCCTCGCGGGCCGCCTCGTCGGTGACGACGCGGCGGGAGAAGCGCTGGCCGCGCTTCTGGATCTCCTGCATCTTCTTCTCGACGGCCTTCAGGTCCTCCGGGGTGAAGGGCCGGGCCACGTCGAAGTCGTAGTAGAAGCCGTCCCGGACCGGCGGGCCGATGCCCAGCTTGGCCTCGGGGAAGAGCTCCTGCACGGCCTGGGCCATGACGTGCGCGGTGGAGTGGCGCAGGATGTTGAGACCGTCCTCGGAGGAGATCTCCACCGGCTCGACGGTCTCGCCGTCCTTCACCTCGTACGAGAGGTCCTTCAGCTCACCCGCGATGCGCGCGGCGACGATGGTGCGCTCGCCGGCGAAGAGCTCGGCCGCCGTAGTGCCCGTGGCCACCACGCGCTCGTCCCGCTCGGAATCGCGTTGGATGATCACACGGACGTCTGACACCGGTCTCTCCTGACTCAGGGGATGCGCGGGCGAACGCCGCGCGCCTGAATCGTACCGAGCCGAGCGGCTCCGCCGCGAAACGGTTACGGCTCCGCCACCCCGCCGGGGGCGTCCGGGCCGCGGTCGCGGAGCGGGGCCCGGTGACTCTCCTCGGTTTCGCCGTCGGCGGCCGCCTCCCGTGACTAGCATGTGCGCCCTGCGAGTTGCGATTCCACGGGGGTGCTCCATGATCGTGCGGGTGGGCCTGATCGGCGACGAGGCGGGCGACGAGGTGCGCCGGCTGGAACAGTGGCTGCGGCAGGACCAGGACCTCGGGCAGGTCACCATCACCGCCCTGGCCGCTCCGGCCGGTGAGGGTGACATGGGTCCGGTCACCGAGGCCCTCCAGCTGCTGCTCGAACCGCGGGGCGTGCTCACCGCCGTGGCCGCCTCCCTCGGCACCTGGGCCGGAGTCCGGCGCCGGCAGGTGCACATCCGCGTGCGCAGCGGGGAGAAGGAAGTGGAGATCGACGCCTCCCGGCTCCAGGACCCGGACGAGGTGGCCGTACGGATCCTGCGCGAGCTGGACGGTCGGTGAGCGGGCCCTCCTCGCCGTCGTACGCCTCCGCACGCGCCGTACTGATCGGCTCCGCCACCTACCACTCGCAGGACCTCGAGGCGATCCCCCACTCCGCGCGGAACATCCGCGGACTCAGGGAGGTCATCACGGACCGGACGCTGGGCGGCTTCGCGCCGGGGGACGTGCGGCTCGTGGACGATCCCGGCAAGGCCCAGGACGTCATGGACCCGGTGACGGAGGCCGCCGCGCAGGCGCGGGGCGTCCTGCTGGTCTACTACAGCGGCCACGGACTGCTGACCACCGCCGGTGATCTCCACCTCGGCCTCACGGAGAGCGAGCCCGGTCAGGACTGGACCAGCCTGGCGTTCTCCTACCTGGCGGGCGTCGTCAAGCAGTCCCGCGCGAACGTCAAGATCGTGATCCTGGACGCCTGCTACAGCGGCCGGGCGCACTCCGACCTCATGGGCGCCGAGTCCCGGCTGGTGACGGAGCAGCTGGCCGCCTACCACGGCGTGTACTCCCTGACCTCGGCTCCGGGGAACCGGACGTCCACCGCTCCCAAGGGGGCCGTCCACAGCGCGTTCACCGGCTTCCTGCTGGAGGCCGCGCGCGAGGGCGTCCCGGGCGACGGGCCGGTGCTGTGCCTGAGCGACCTCTACGCGGAGGTCCGCCGGCGGATGCGGTCCACACGCTTCGCCCTGCCGGAGGAGTGCGGCAAGACGGGCGCGGGAGCCCTCCCCTTCGTACGCAACCGGGCGTTCACGCCTCCGGCCGCCAGGCCGCCCGGACCGGCGCAGGAGGACCGTCCGGTCCCGGAACCGGGCCCGGGCCGGCTGCCGTCCCCCGGGCCCGCCCAGGTGCCGCGGGCCGCCGTCCGGCCCGACGGGCCCACCTTCACCACCGTCCTGGCCGGCGGCTACCGCATGGGGGAGGTCAACGCCCGTCTGGCGGAGGTCGTGGCCTCGGTGGCCGACCCCGGTCGCTGGCTGAACCAGGGCCCGCCGTACTTCCGGAGCGAGTCGGGCCGCAAGTCCCACGGGTACGACGTCGCGGAGGTGGACGCCCACATCGAGCGCCACCGCCGCCGGCCCGCGACGTTCATGGACGCCCTGCGCCTGGTGCTGCTGCTCCAGCGCTTCACGCCCGCGGGGGACACGTGGCGACCGGACTGGTGGACCTCCGCACAGAGGAAGCGGTACGGCATGGCCGACGGGGAGCGGCTGGTCGGCCGGGCCCCGGAGGGCGCGGGCCGCGCCGTCGTGTTCACCGACACCCATCTGTGCGTCGTGCAGACCCCGGAGCTGCTGAGGGTCCCGTACTCCCGGCTCGCGGCCCTGTCGCTGTCCGTATCGCGCCACGAGGAGAACGTGGTGACCGTCACCGATCAGGCGGCGATCTGCGAGGCGGTGGTCATCTTCGTCACGACCCTCTGGTTCGGATCCGAGCGGATGACGGTCAGAGAGGGCTCGAACCACCCGGTCCTGTCGGCCCTGCGCCGCTTCCTCCCCGCGATGGCGGACCTGCGCGCCCGCCACCCCGAATGCTTCGACGGGCTCCCCTAATCGTCGCTCGGGAGGACGTCCGCGGGGTCCAGGGACTCGTCCAGGGACTTCATCAGGCGGTCGCGCTCGACCTCGTCCAGCGGGACCGGGCTCACGTCGGTGGCGTCCGTCAGCCGCCGGAAACCGCCCCGGCGCTGGAGCCGTCCGCTCACCCGGATCGGCACGCCGACCAGGTGCGCGTGCCCCGCCACCCGGTACGCCTCCTCGTCCAGCACCGCCCGTACGTACGGCACCTCGGCCCCCGCCAGGACGCGCAGCCGGATCGTGCCCCCGCCGCCCGGCGCCGAGCGCCGCATCCGGACCACCGCGCCGGCCACCCGTACGGCCACCGCCGGTTCGTCCCGGGTGTAGCGCGCGGCCGCGTCCCGGAGCACCGGCAGGTCCCCGGGCGAGAACTCCACCGGCTCGGGACGTGCCGCGCAGCCCGCCGGGACCCCCGCCGCCGGCGCCCAGGCCAGCGCGATCCGGGCCCCTTCCGAGCCGCGCACCAGCGCGATCAGCGCATCGGCCAGCTCCCTGCTGACCCCGGCCTCGACCGCCGCGTCGAAGGCCTCCATGCCGCCGGTGGCCCGCTGGTAGTCCACCGCCTCCCGGGCCGCGTGCAGCGCGTGGTGCAGCCGGGTCACGGTGCCCCGCCCGCCGTCCACCGGGACGTACGCGGTCAGCCGGCGCCCGCCGGGGGCCGGCCCCACCAGGACCCCGTCCAGGGCGCGTTCGGCCTGGCCGCGGTGGCGGGCCCCGTAGTACCCGGCCCTGGCCCGGTCCGCGAGGGCCCCGGCCAGCAGCAGCTGCCGGGCGGCGGAGCGGAGCTGTTCCTGCACGGTCCAGGCCGCCGCGCCCTGGGGCCCGTACGGCCCCTCGGGGCCCTCCGGGATCCGCCGCTCCCAGCGGATCTCGTCGCTGGGCACGCTCAGTCCGTACAGCACCTCCCGCGCGGACGGCAGCGCGCTGCGCGAGAGGGCGGTCAGCGCCTCCTCCAGCAGGTCGGAGCAGTCGGGGAAGGCCCGGCTCTCGGGGACGAGGAGGCTGCTCCCCGCGCCGGCCGTCGCGTACGGGGCCGGCGGCGTCCAGCGTCCGTACCGCCCCGCGGCCCCGCCCCGGCGCTGCCAGCCGTGCCGGTGCAGCAGGGCCCCGAGCACGGCCGGGTCGACGTGCGCGGGATCGGGCGTCCCGGAGTCCGAGAAGTCCCCGTACTCCGACGGGGACGTCAGCGGTTCCAGGTTCGGTGAGTGCCAGTGCATCAAGGTGTCCCTCCCGACCCGACCCGGGTCATGATCTCGCACAGCGCCCGGTCGTCGAAGATCCGCGTGGTCGGGATCCGTACGGTGGTCCGGCGCCGGCCGGTCACGGGGTGCCCGGCGAGGTTGGTCCAGTAGCAGCAGTGCCGCAGGTCGAGCCGGTCGTGGCCGGCGGCGAGCCACTGGTCGCGCTCTCGCGGGACGAGCATCACGACGAGGATCTTGTGGACGGCGACCGGCGTGCGGGCCAGCTTCACCAGGTGCTCGTTGTCGAGCGTGAAGGCGAACGTGGGCCCCGCCGGTCTGGGCGGTACCTGGTAGGTCGCCTTCAGCTGCACCTTGATGGTGACCTCGTCGTCCACGACGTGCTCGGGCGCGCCGTGGTTGACCTGCCAGTCGATGCCGTTGTCCGGAAAGGGCTGGGAGAGCGAGCAGCCGGCCGCGGCCGCGACGGCGTGCAGGTATCCCACCTGGAGGGTCTCCATGCAGGCGGTGGTGGCGAGCGTGCCGCGCAGCGGTCCGGTCCGTTCCTCGTTCCGCGGATCGGTCCGCCCCTGCAGCATCCCGCCCGGTTCGGGCTGCGCGAGCGCCATGGCCGGCTCCCCATGCCTTCCGGGCTCTGCCGAATGAGGGTGGTGTGGTGGGTGGGGTGACGACCGGTCATGTGTGCGGTCCCCCAGGAAAGTTGTCTCCGTAGCGGAGGGCCCGCAAACGGCGTACGGCGCAAACAGGCCGGGTATCACCGATGCGGGCGGGGGTGGCACGTTCCGAGGCGGCGGCGCCCGGGTGCGCCCCGACTGCCGATCGGGAACGAGGAGTTCGCCATGACGCGCTGGTATGAGGGGCCGCTGGCCGCATTCGACACGGAGACGACCGGGGTGGACGTGGAGCAGGACCGGATCGTGTCCGCCGCTCTCATCGTGCAGGAGTGTGCGGGCGGCCGGGTCCGCTCCACCCGCTGGCTGGTCAACCCCGGCATTCCGGTGCCCCCGGGGGCCACGGAAGTGCACGGTCTGACCGATGATCACCTCCAGCGCAACGGGCGCTGGCCGGCGCCGGTCGTGGAGGAGATAGCCCGTGCGCTCGGGGAGCAGCTGGTGGCGGGCCGGCCGGTGGTGGTGATGAACGCGCCGTTCGATCTGACGCTGCTGGACCGGGAGTTGCGCCGGCACCGGGCGTCGACGCTGGCGCGGTATCTGGACAACCGGCCGCTGACGGTGCTGGATCCGCGGGTGCTGGACAAGCACCTGGACCGGTACCGCAAGGGCCGCCGGACGCTGACGGACCTGTGCGCGCACTACGGGATAGAGCTGGAGGGCGCGCATGACGCGGCGGCGGACGCGCTGGCCTCGCTGGAGGTCGTACGGGCGGTGGGGCGCCGGTTCGCCGCCCGGCTGGAGCGGCTGACCCCGGCGGAGCTGCACACGCTCCAGGCGGTGTGGCACGCGGCGCAGGCGCGCGGGCTGCAGGCGTGGTTCGCCCGGCAGGGGACGCCGGAGTCCGTGGATCCGCACTGGCCGCTGCGGCCGGAGCTGCCGGCGGCGGCGTAGGCGGACCGGGCGGCAACGGGCCCCGGACATGCGGAAGGCCGGTCCGTCGTGAGACGGACCGGCCTGACCCGGTGGGCGATACTGGGATCGAACCAGTGACCCCTTCGGTGTGAACGAAGTGCTCTCCCGCTGAGCTAATCGCCCGGGAACGGGTTGAACAATACAAGAGGCACGGGGTCTGGTTCAAACCGCTTCCGGCGAGGTGGCCAGCCGGGCCTCGAGAGCGTGCCGCCCGGCCCGCATCATCAGGGCGTGGTTGAGGCGGAACGCGGGCCGCACGGGCACCGCGAGACGCCTCAGCAGGGGGCTGCGCACCTCGACCTCCTGCTCGTACAGGGCCCGTGTCCCGCGCCCGCCCGCTCCCCGGCGGGCCCGCACGGTCCACCGCGCCCAGCCCTCGATGTCCCCGTGCAGGGCCGCCTCCAGGAGGCCGCGCCCGGGATCGCGGAGCAGTTCGGTGGCGGTCATGCGGATCTCGTAGGGGAGGACGGAGCGGATGTGCAGGACTCCGCTGTACCCGCCGTCCCCGCCGATCTGCTCGACCGCGCGGACCTGGGGCCACCAGCGCGGGTAGTCGCCGGCCCGCTCCAGTACGGAGTAGACCCGCGCGGGCGGGGCGTCGAGGTCCCACACGCTGCGGAAGCGGTAGCGGTTCCAGCGGTCCAGGCTGCTGCGGTCCATGGCCCCAGTCTGGACCGGCGGGGCCGCGCGCGGGGCCCGCTCCGCAGCATCCACCCTTCCGTGGCCGGGGGCGCGTACTCCCGTGTACTCAGCGCGGATCTGAGTACGCACACCCATGTCCTGACGGCGTGACGGGCGCCACACTCCGGAGCATGGCGACTCCACCACCACCGGGCATACCGCTGCCACCCGACCGCGAGCTGGCGCTCATCGACCGGGAGCTGGCTCAACTCGACGCCCGGCGCTCGTACTTGCTGGCCCGCCGGGACTGGCTGCTGCGGCTGCCGGCTCCGCACGGCTGGGCGCCGGCCGCTGCCGGCTCCCCCGTCCGCCCGCAGGAGGCCTCGGGCCCCGGTGCGCAGAACGTGCTGCTGACGCTGGGCGCGGTGCTGCTCGCGGTGGCAGCGCTGGCGTTCACGCTGGTCAGCTGGGGGTCCCTGGGGATCGCCGGGCGCAGCGCGGTACTGGCCGTGGTGACGGCGGCGGCGCTGGGCGCGCCCGCGCTGCTGCTGCGCCGCGGGCTGCGGTCGACGGCCGAGTCGGTGGCTTCGGTGGGACTGCTGCTGACGGTGCTGGACGCGTACGCGGTGTTCGCGGTCGCCGCCCCGCAGAGCGACGGCACGGCGTACGCGGCGGGGGCCGCGGCCGTACTGGCGGCGCTGTGGGCGGGGTACGCCCGGGTGCTGCCGGCGCTGGTGGTCCCGCTGCCGGCGGCGGTGCTGACGGCGCAGCTCCCGCTGCCGCTGGCGGCGCTGGCCGCGGCGGCGGGGCCGGTGGGGACCGGCTGGGCGCTGCTGGCCACGGCGGCGCTGGACGCGGGGCTCGTCCTGCTGGTGCCCGGGGTCAGGGCGCGGGCGGCGGTGTCCGGCCCGGCGGCGGTGAGCGCGGCCGTCCTGGGGGCGGGGGCCCTGCTGAGCGGGCTGTCGGAGATGGCTGGGGCCGGTTCGGCGGGGGCGGCGGCCGGTCCGGCGCTGCTGCTGGCGGCCTGCGCGGCGCTGGGCGTCTCAGTGGCCTGGCGGGAGCCCTCGGCCATGGCGGCCTCGGTCGTCGGCGCCGTCGCGGGGGTGGCGGCGCTCGGTGGCCCGGTCCGGCCGCTGCTGGCGCGGGACTGGACCGTGGTGGTGTTCCTGCTGATCGCCCTGGCGCCGCTGGCGGCGGTACGGGCGAGCGCGCTCCCGGCGGCGGTCCGGCGCGGCCTGGCCCGGGCCGGGGCGGGGGTGGCCGCCCTGGCGGCGCTGTCGGCGCTGGTGGCGGCGGTGGGTTCGCTGGGGTCCCGGGTCGTGGTGCTGGGCGAGGTGTGGGCGGCGACGACCCCCTCCCGGGAGGCGTACGGGCCGGGTCCGGCGGCCGCGGTGACCCTGCTGCTGGCGGCGGGGGCGGCCGGATGGCTGGCGCGGGTGCTGCCGCGCCCGGAGCCGGGCGTGATCGCGGTGGTGCTCGGCTGGGCGGGGCTGTTCACGGCGCCGCTGCTGTCGGGGCTGCCGGTGGCGGCGGTGCTCGCGGCCCAGCTGGCGGTGGTGGCCGCGGCCGGGGTGGGCGCGCTGCGGCTCGGGCGCGGTCCGGGGTACACGGCCGCGGTGTGCGCGGCGGTGGGGGCGCTGAACCTGTCGGTGGCCGCGCTGGACGGCCGTACGGCCACCTTCGTGGTGTTCGGGCTGCTGGGGGCGGGCTGCGCGTTGGGGGCGGCACGACGGCCCGCTCCGCTGCCCGTGCGGGCCGGGGCGGCGGTGCTGGCCGTCGGGTACGCGGCGGCCGTGGTGGCGGCGCTGGGGGCCCTGTGGGGGCTCGCGGTGTCCTGGTGGGCGCTGCCGCTGCTGGCGGTCCCGGCGGCGGTGGCCGCGGCCGGCCCGCGGCTGGGGCGGGTGCGGCTCCCGGCTGAGGCCGCGGCGGGCGCGGTCGGGGCGGTGGCGCTGCTCCTCGCGAGCTGGCCCTGGGAGCCGGCGCGGGCGGCGCTGGTGTGCGCGCTGGCCGGGGTGGTCTGCGCGGGGGCGGCGGTACGGGCGGAGCGGCGCGGGCTCGGCTGGGCGGCCGGGGCCCTGTTCGTGGCGGCGACGTGGATCCGCCTCTCGGCGTCCGGGGTGCAGGTGCCGGAGGCGTACGCGCTGCCGGTGACGGTGCCCGCGCTGGCGGTGGGCCTCGTACGCCGCCGCCGGGACGCGCAGGCCTCGTCGTGGACGGCGTACGGGCCGGGGCTGGGCGCGACGCTGCTGCCGAGCCTGCTCGCCGCCTGGGGCGATCCGCACTGGCTGCGGCCGCTGCTGCTGGGTCTGGCGGCGCTGGCGGTGACCCTGCTCGGCGCGCACCGGCGGCTCCAGGCGCCGCTGCTGCTCGGCGGCGCCACCCTCGCGGCGGTGGCCCTGCACGAGCTGGCCCCGTACGTGGTCCAGGTCGTCGACGCGCTGCCGCGCTGGCTGCCGCCGGCGCTGGCGGGGCTGCTGCTCCTGGTGGTGGGGGCGACGTACGAGAAGAGGCTGCGGGACGCGCGCCGGCTGCGGGCGGCGCTCGGCCGCCTGCGGTAGCGGCGGGAACGGGAAAACGCCAAGGGCCCGGAGACGGTGAAAGTCTCCGGGCCCTTGGTCCGGGTGGGCGATACTGGGTTCGAACCAGTGACCCCTTCGGTGTGAACGAAGTGCTCTCCCACTGAGCTAATCGCCCGGACGCACCGCAAACATTACCCCATGTCAGCGGTGGTTCCCGACCATCCCCGGTCCGTCACTGGTCCCTGAGGTTCCAGGGCGGCGTGAGCCCGTACTTCCAGAGGTAGAAGCCGATCAGCGCGCCCGCGATCACGAGCCCGGCGCTGGTCAGGATGATGTTGCGGCGGCGGACCCTGGGGTCGAGCGCCTTCTGCGCGGCCTCGGTCACCTTGCGCTTGGTCCAGCGGAGCACCAGGTGGGCCCAGGCGAACTCGGTGGCCCAGATCGCCAGGCCCGCGAAGATCGCGACCCAGCCGGGGCCGGGCAGGACGAGCATGGCGACGCCCGCGCCGATGACGGCGAGCCCGACGACGAAGACACCGACCTGCCAGCTGAGGTGCAGGGTGCGGCGCGACTTGATGAAGGCGGGAGCCTTCGATACGTGCGGCGCTTCTTCCGTGGTCTGCTCAGTGGCGTCGGTTACGGACTCGCTTGCGGACTCGGCTGCGGACTCGGCTGCGGACCCTTGGGCCCCGCGGTCACTCCCCGTATTCATGGGCCCGAATCTACCGGAGCCGGAAGCACACGTGAATGGTGGTTTGGATCCGCCGTCCGAGGGACCCAGAGGTCCGCAAAACGGTCAGAGGGGTTTACAACGGCACCGTAGGTGGCATGTCGATTTCGCCGACGTGCGAATCCCCGAGCGCACACTGAGCGAAAGGCCCTGGCGCTTATGAACACCACGGTCAGCTGCGAGCTGCACCTGCGCCTCGTTGTGTCGAGCGAGTCCTCACTGCCTGTCCCGGCGGGCCTGCGGTATGACACGGCCGATCCCTACGCCGTGCACGCCACCTTCCACACCGGCGCCGAGGAGACGGTCGAGTGGGTTTTCGCCCGAGACCTCCTCGCTGAGGGCCTCCACCGGCCCACCGGAACCGGAGACGTCCGCGTCTGGCCGTCCCGCAGCCACGGTCAGGGCGTCGTCTGCATCGCCCTGAGCTCACCGGAGGGAGAAGCACTGCTCGAAGCACCCGCCCGCGCACTCGAATCGTTCCTCAAGCGGACGGACGCCGCGGTTCCACCCGGGACCGAACACCGGCACTTCGACCTCGACAAGGAGCTCTCCCACATCCTGGCCGAAAGCTGAGCCAGGCCCCCAGGGAGCATCTCCCGGCACGCGCCGGGGGCCACTCCGCACCGTCCGACTCGGGGCGACGGTGCGGGCTGGACGAAAACCTCATACGGCAGTGCCGGCGCTGGTCTCGCGGAAGCCGTCCGCGAGGGCGGCGCCGGTGTGCGTGGTACGGCCCGTCCCGCCGCCGGTGACGCGTCCGCCACGGGGGTCCCTCCCGGTTCCGCCCGGTCACGGCTAGAGTCGGCCCCCAGCGGCGGCACTGGTCCGTCGCCGCAGGCCCGGCCCTCAGGGAGCGACCCCGTGCAGATTCCCCACGACACCCGTCGCGCGCTCGACGTCGTCGTCGCGCTGGTGAACACCGCGGCCGAGGCCGACCACCCCGACGGACTGGCGGACGTCGGCTCACTGCGCGAATTCGTACGCGAGTACAAGATCAGCGACATCGGCGAGCTCGGCGCCCGCGACCTCTCCGGCGTACGGACGGTCCGCGGCAAGTTCGCCCAGGTCTTCGGGGCGCCCAACCCGCGGATCGCGGCCGGGCTCATCAACGAGCTGGTGGCGACCGCCGGCACCACCCCGCAGCTGACCGACCACGACGGCTACGACTGGCACGTCCACTACTTCGCGCCCGGCGCCTCGCTGGGCGACCACCTCGCGGCCGACGGCGGCATGGCGCTTGCCTTCATCGTGGTCTCCGGCGAGCAGGAGCGGCTGCGCCGCTGCGAGGCCCCCGACTGCCGGCGGGCCTTCGTGGACCTGTCCCGGAACCGCTCGCGGCGCTACTGCGACAGCCGGACCTGCGGGAACCGGCTGCACGTGGCGGCGTACCGGGCCCGGCGCAAGGAGGCCGACGCGGGCCCTGCGGAGCCGGAGGCCCCGCAGGACGCGCACCAGGGTGGCGCGCAGCCGGGCTCACAGGAGGAACAGGTCGTGCACGGCGGCCAGCAGCAACAGGGTGCCGATCACCCCTAGGAAGATCATCAAGGGCGGCTGGGAGAGCGCGAAGAGGCAGCCTCGCGGCTCGTGGGCGACGGGGGCGGGGACCGGGGCCGGTGCGGGAACCGGCGGGTCGCCCTGCGATGTGTCGAGCATGTCGGGGCGATGATCGCGCAGGGCGCGCGGGATCAGCCCCCAACACGCCAGCCTTCACGCGGGAGTTCACCCCTTCTTGTCAGGCCCGCGGCGATACCGTGCGCGGCCTCAGATTCCGTGCTTCTTCAGAATCGCTTCGATGTCGGAGAAGTCGTCCGCGGGAGTGGCGGGGGTCTGGCGCGACACCGGCTGCGGACGGGCGCCCTGCCCCAGCGAGGGGGCGGACGCGGCCGGGGCCACGGCCCCCTGCCCGGCACTCCCCTTCGCCGCCTTCGGCGGCTTGACCGCCTTGGCGGGCTTCTCCGCCGCGCCGAGCCCGCGCCGCTCGATGGCGCGGGTGGTCATGAACAGCACCCAGGAGAGCCCGAGCAGCGCGAAGCCCGCCCAGACGGACGGCTTGAAGACCATCCCGGACACCCACTCCACGACGCCCGTCAGCACCAGGGCGACCGGTATCAGCGCGTACGCCGCGATCCGCGCGGCGGCGAGGAAGCGCTTGCGATACGCGGTCACCGCGGCGATGCCCAGGCCCGCCGCGGACACCGCGGAACATATGGTCTCGGCCAGCATGCGGTCCTCCAGGAGTGGGCGATCTGTCCCTTCCATCCTGCACCGGGCACCGCCGCAGCGGCCATGGCCCGAGCGGATCCGGCGCCGATCTCCGGGAGATCTCGGGGTCGGGCCTCCTCCTCAGGGCCTGCGCCAGGGGGCGTGTCAGGGAGTGTCAGGGGCAAGCCAGGGGCACGGCAGGGGTGCGTTTCGTCGAGCGCGCCCGGCGGCTGGGACACTGGGCCCATGACCGATTCCGTGATCCTCGACGTCTGGTGCGAACTCCAGTGCCCGGACTGCCACCACGCCCTGGACGACGTACGCGCCCTGCGGGCCCGCTACGGCGACCGGCTGGACATCCGGCTGCGCCACTTCCCGCTGGAGAAGCACAAGCACGCCTTCGCCGCGGCGCAGGCCGCCGAGGAGGCCGCGGAGCAGGGCCGGGCGTGGCCGTACGTGGAGGCCGTGCTGGCCCGCACCGCGGAGCTCGGCGAGCGCGGCGAGGCCGTACTGCTGGACGTGGCGCGTGAGCTCGGCCTCGACGCCGAGGAGTTCGACACCGCGCTGATCGACGGCCGGCACATCCTGATCGTCGACGCCGACCAGGCCGAGGGCAAGGCCATCGGCGTGACCGGCACCCCGACGTACGTCATCGACGGCGAGCGCCTCGACGGCGGCAAGAGCCAGGAGGGCCTGCGCGCCCGCATCGAGGAGATCGCGGACCGCCTGCTGGCCGACAACGCCTGACCAAACACGCCTAGAGCAGGTCCTTGGCGTAGTTGACGTCCGTCGTCCGGTAGCCGAGGGACTCGTACAGCCGCAGGGCCGGGGTGTTGCCCGCGAAGACCTGGAGCCCGAGGACGCGGTGGCCCCCGGCGAGGGCCACGCGTTCGGCCAGGAGCATCAGGTCGCGGCCGTGGCCCCGGCCCCGGTGCTCCTCGGCGACGGCCACGTCGAAGACGTACGCGCCCTCCCCGTTCGGCGCCGTCCACACGTGGCCGACGGGGGCGCCGTCCGCCTCCAGGACGGACAGGGTGGCGCCCTCGGTGGCCAGTCCGCGGGGCAGCGCGCTTTCGTGGTCGGCCACCGCCTTCGCCCGCGCGGCCTCCTCCGGCATGCCGCGGGTGGTCCAGTCGGCGGCGTAGCCCTCGACCGCCCGGACGATCCAGAGCTCGTACTCGGCCTGCGTCATGGGCCGGCCGACGATCCCTGCGCGGAGCTCTGGCGGCTCGGCCGGGAGGTCCTTGGCCATCCTGCGGCTGTACTCGGCGTACCCGAGCGCCTGCGCCATCCGCAGGCCGCCCGCCGACCGCGCGGGCACGCAGACCCGCACGCGGCGGCAGCCCCAGCCGCGCAGCACCTCCTCGGCGGCCAGCGCCCCGACCGTGGCGCGGCCGCGCCGCCGGTCGGGCTCGTCGACGGCGAGGTCCCGGATCTCGCCGACGGTCGGCCCGAAGGGCGTGTCGCAGGCGAGCAGCAGCGCGCCGACGCGCCTGCTGTTGACCCGGATCTCGTACGGGCGCGACCGCGCGCCCCCGCTGCTCTGCTGAAGCGGCCCGCTCGGCCGCAGGGTGGTGGTCATCACTCGTGTTCTACCCGCCCTGCGGCCCCCTGCGACAGCCATTAAACGGGCGGTTCGGGCGCCACCCCTTCCCCGGTCCCGTCCGTCCCGCCCACCTCGCCCCTCACACCGGTCACCCGTCTCAGGGGTCCTGGTCCGCGCCGGCGTGCGCGTCGAAGATCCGCATCGCCTCGGCCGTGACCGGCCCCGGCACGGCCGCGGCCACGGCCCGCCCGTCGATCCGGTGGACGGCCTGCACGTCGCGCAGGGTGGAGGTCAGGAAGACCTCCTCGGCCTGCTCCAGCGCCTCGAAGGGCAGGTCGGCCTCCTTGGCCCCGGCCCAGTCCACGACGAGGGCCCGGGTGATGCCGGCGAGGCAGCCGGAGGCGAGGGGCGGGGTGTACAGCACTCCGTCGAGGACGACGAACACGTTGGAGCCGGTGCCCTCGCAGAGCCGTCCGACCGTGTTGGCGAACAGGGCCTCGGAGGCTCCGGCCCGGTGGGCGGCGGCCAGCGCGACGACGTTCTCGGCGTACGAGGTGGTCTTCAGCCCGGCCACGGCGGAGCGCTCGTTGCGCACCCAGGGCACGGTGATCACGGCGGTGGTGTCCGCCCGGCGGGTCTCCTCGGCCACGGCGACGACGAGGGTGGGGCCGCAGTCGCCGCGGTCGGAGCCGAGCGGGGACACTCCCCCGGTGTACGTGATGCGCATGCGGGCGAGCGGCAGCGGATTGGCCTCCAGGACGGCCGCGCAGGCCCGGCGCACCTCGTCCGGGTCGGGGTCCGGCAGTCCGAGGCCGCGGGCCGAGCGGGTCAGCCGGTCCACGTGGCGGGTGAGGGCGAAGGCCGTGCCGCGCTCCGCCTTCACCGTCTCGAACACGCCGTCGCCCACGGTCAGCCCGTGGTCGAAGACGGACACCTGTGCGCTGTCGGCGTCCCGCAGCGCGCCGTCGAGCCAGATCCTCACCGTACGATCCCTCCGCTCACCCAGGGGTGCCGGTCACCTCATGGGTTCCCGACGCTACCCTGAGCAACCGGGCGGCCTTCAGCTCCGTCTCGGCCCATTCGCGGTCGGGGTCCGAGCCCCAGGTGATGCCGGCGCCGGTGCCGAAGAGCAGGCTCGGGCCGCCCGGACGGCGGCGGTCGATCCAGAACGTACGGATGCTGACGGCGAGCTCGGCGGTGCCCCGGTCGGCGTCGACCCAGCCGATGCCCCCGCAGTAGGGGCCGCGGGGGGCGGTCTCCAGGGCCTCGATGATCCGCAGCGCGGAGGACTTGGGGGCGCCGGTGACGGAACCGGGCGGGAAAGTGGCGGCGAGCAGCTCGGGCCAGCCCGCGCCCTCGGCGAGCTCGCCGCTGACGGTGGAGACGAGGTGGACCAGGCCCGGGTGCTCCTCGACGGCGCACAGCTCGGGGACGGTGACGGAGCCGGTGGCGCAGACCCGGCCGAGGTCGTTGCGTACGAGGTCCACGATCATGACGTTCTCGGCGTGGTCCTTGGGCAGGAGGTCGGCGGCGGTGCGGCCGGTGCCCTTGATGGGGCCGGACTCCACGTGGCGGCCGACCCTGCGCAGGTACAGCTCGGGGGACGCGGTGGCGATCTCGACGCCGTGGGCCGGGAGCCGAATCGTTCCTGCGTACGGGGCCGGGTTGCCGCGGGCGAGCAGGGCCGTGAGGGCGTCGACGTCGGCGCGGTCCGGGTCGGGCAGCGGCGCGGACATCACGCGGCAGAGGTTGGCCTGGTAGACCTCGCCGGCGGCGATGTGTTCGCGGATGCGGCGTACGCCGGCCGTGTAGGCCGCGCGGTCGAGGGAGGAGGACCACTGGTCGGCGGCGGGGCCGCGCCAGGCCCCCGGGACGGGCGGCGGGACGGGGTCGGGGCGTATGTCGCCGAAGCGGGCGCAGACCAGGCGTCCCTCGAAGTCGGCGGCGACCGCCCAGAAGCCCGTCGAGTCGAGGGCGGAGGGGTCGCTGGTGACGTCTCGGAGGTCGGTCGCGAGGAGGCCGCCGAAGCGGGCCAGGGGAAGCAGGTCGTGCACGGCTGCGAGTCTATGACCGGTGACGCCGCGGCGCCGGTGAGGTGACCGCCGGGTGACCGGTGGTGATCGAGCGGCAGCACGCTGCGGAAACGCGTTTTTGAGCTGGCCCGGGAATCCGCTAGAGTTCAACACGTCGCCAGGGAGCGAAGGGGGAAAACCCCGGAGCGAACACGGTGACCTGCGGACGTAGCTCAGTTGGTAGAGCACCACCTTGCCAAGGTGGATGTCGCGAGTTCGAGTCTCGTCGTCCGCTCGAAGTGGGGGATCTTCCCGAGAACCCCTGCAGCTCCGGGTGGAGTGGCCGAGAGGCGAGGCAACGGCCTGCAAAGCCGTCTACACGGGTTCAAATCCCGTCTCCACCTCCAAGGACGATTAGCTCAGCGGGAGAGCGCTTCCCTGACACGGAAGAGGTCACTGGTTCAATCCCAGTATCGTCCACTGGTCCGCAAGGACCTGGTCCGCAAGGATCCCCGCGCGATTAGCTCAGCGGGAGAGCGCTTCCCTGACACGGAAGAGGTCACTGGTTCAATCCCAGTATCGCGCACGCAGTACCTGCACCACCTTGCTCCACCTGCGGTTTCGCACCGTAGCCCGCGCGATTAGCTCAGCGGGAGAGCGCTTCCCTGACACGGAAGAGGTCACTGGTTCAATCCCAGTATCGCGCACCACCTCCGGAAGCCCCGGCCGTTCCCACGGCCGGGGCTTCCGCGTTGCCGGGGCGGCCGGGGCCGCACCGGCCGCGGCTCAGGAGGAGAAGAGCATCCGGCCGAAGCCGCCCTTGTGGTGGCCGTGGTGACCGTGGCCGTGGCCGCCGTGGTGCGGGGCGCCCCAGGCCGGTGCGGGGGCGTGCGCGGCCGGGTAGGGGGCCGGGGGCGCGGCCGGCGGCGGGACCTGGCCGTACTGGCCGCCGGTGTACTGGGACTCCAGACGGGTCAGCGCCTCCAGCTCGCCGTAGTCGAGGAAGATGCCGCGGCAGTTGCTGCACTGCTCGATCTGGACACCGTTGCGGTTGTAGGTGTGCATCATCGCGTGACACTTCGGACACTGCATGACCGGATCAACTCCTCGCCGTCTGCTTCACCACCGGATGCATGCCCGGTGGCGTGAAGCTCACCCTACGACGGAGCCCGCGCCTCCAAGTCGGGCGGGAGGGAGGCAATTCGGGCACAGGACTCCACCATCAGCCGCTCCACGTCATCGAGTCGGCGTCGGCTTTCCGCCGATTTGGCCAGGGCGAGGGCGGCGGTCTGCACGGTCAGGGCCCGGGCTGCGAGGTCCAGTTCCGGCCAGGGGTCGGAGCCGGGAGGCCCGGCCGCGGGGCCGCCGGCGGCGCGGTAGGAGTCGAGGAAACGGGCCCAGGTGCCGGTGTCGAGCAGCCCGGCGGCGTACCAGGCGGCGGGCCGCGCCAGATCCCAGGCGGGGGTCCCGATGCCGAGGTCGTCCACGTCGATGAGCCGCCAGCCCCCGTCGGGGCCGGGCCCCCGCACCAACTGCCCGAGGTGCAGGTCCCCGTGGCACAGGGCCCCGCCGCGGGGCGCCGGTGCCTCCCCGCGCACCCAGGCCGGCAGGGTCTGCGCGGCGGCCCGTACGAGGTCACCGGCGGGCCGGCCCTCGGCGGGGCCGGGCACGAGCGCGGCCCCGGACCGCGCGCCGGCGGGACTCCGGGCGCCCTCAGGGCCCCGGACCCCATCAGGGCTCCGCACCCCATCAGGACTCCGGGCCCCGTCGAGGATCCGGACCCCGCCGGGACTCCGCACCCCGTCGGAAGCCGTGGCCCGGGACAGGCGGCGCAGGGCGCGGGCGAGTTTGGCCGGACCGCGCATCGGGGGGACCGGGCCGGGCAGCCGGTGCACGGGCACCTGGTGCAGGGCCGCCAGCAGCCGTCCGGCCGCCTCCCAGGGGGCGTCCTCCGGACGCTCCGGGTCGACCGGAGCCCCGTACGGCCACAGGGACACCGGCCGGCCGGCGAGGTAGCCGACCTCGGCGCGCAGCGGGGCCAGCAGCACCCCGGCCAGCGCCTCGTCCGCGGCGATCCGCATCCGTACGGCGAGGCCCGCGCGGTCACTGTCCCCGGCGTGCGCCTTGGCGACGATCTCGCCGCAGCGCACGACCGTGCCGTCCTCGCGCTCGGCGAGCAGCTCGTACGGGGCGCCCCGCTCCCCCGCGCCGGCGTACGCCGCGAGGGCGGCGGGCAGTGGCTCCTGGTTCATCGCGGCTCCACGGCTCCCGTCGCTGGCGTCTCGGAAGCAGATTACGGAACCGCGGGGCCGCGTGAAGCGGCGGACAGTGGTGGGGGCGGCATGAAAAAGGGTGCTGCCCGTCCGACTCCCCAGTCGTACGGGCAGCACCCTTCACCTGCCGTCCGTCGCGCCCCCGTCCCCACGGGGTTCGACAGGCCGATGTCCCGGTCCGGGCCGCTCTCCCGGACCCGGGGCGCCGCTCAGCGCCCCAGCATCACGCCCACGGACGACGCCTGTGCCGCCACCTGGTCGAATCCTCCGAAGAGGAAGAGCAGGAGGGCGGCCAGGGGGAGCACCATGGCCGCGGCCACCAGTGGGTGGCGCGTGCCGGACTCATGGCCGTTGAACGCGAATGCCTTGCGTCCGTGCCGCGTGATGTCCGCCATGGTCCTCTCCCTGTCGGTTGGCAGCGGCGGGCTTGTGACCTCGGGGGACGAGTGCGCCACCCGCCGCTTGTCTTCAACACTAGGCGCGGCGAAGTCCCGTGGCGTCCTGCCCTCGTACCCCTTGGCAGGCCTCCAAGAGGATGACGGGGCACCCCGCGTGTACTCCCCTGGGTGGAGACCGGTCCCCCGTTCTGAGGGTCATCCCGGAGGGGATGACCGGAGGGTAGTGAGTTCGCTCACTTCCGTCACTCCCCGCGCATGCGTGTCCGCCGACGGGGTACCGGCAAGATCACCCCGCGCTCCTGCCCGGCGCACGCGCTCCCGCCCTCCGCGCGCCCCGCGCACCACCCCGGCCGGATGCCCAATCCCCTTGGCCCGAGGGCCGTTTGACCGTACGGGCAAGTGCCGTACGGGCAGGGGTCCGTGCGGGTGAGGAACCCTCAAGTGGGTTGCCCCGCACTGACGATCGAATCCTCCGGCGAGGGCGCGGCCTCTGAGCGCTCGTGGCGGATGGTCCGTAAGCTGTGGCACGTCAACAGGACGACCGGTCAGCGGGGTGGACATGGCGATGATGCGGCTCCGGCGCGAGGACCCGCGTGTCGTCGGCTCATTCAGGCTGCACCGACGGCTCGGTGCCGGCGGCATGGGCGTGGTCTACCTGGGATCGGACCGGCGCGGCCAGCGGGTCGCGCTGAAGGTGATCCGGCCCGACCTGGCCGAGGACCAGGAGTTCCGCTCGCGCTTCGCGCGCGAGGTGTCCGCCGCCCGCCGGATCCGCGGCGGGTGCACGGCGCGCCTGGTGGCGGCCGACCTGGACGCGGAGCGCCCGTGGTTCGCCACGCAGTACGTGCCCGGCCCTTCCCTGCACGACAAGGTGGCCGAGGAAGGCCCCCTCACGGCCGCGCAGATCGCCGCGATCGGGGCCGCGCTCTCCGAGGGACTGGTCGCCGTGCACGAGGCGGGGGTCGTCCACCGCGATCTCAAGCCCTCGAACATTCTTCTGTCCCCCAAGGGCCCCCGGATCATCGACTTCGGGATCGCCTGGGCCACCGGCGCGAGCACCCTCACCCATGTGGGTACGGCCGTCGGCTCCCCCGGCTTCCTCGCGCCCGAACAGGTGCGCGGGGCCGCCGTCACCCCGGCGACCGACGTGTTCGCGCTGGGCGCCACCCTCGCCTACGCGGCGACCGCCGACTCGCCCTTCGGGCACGGCAGTTCCGAGGTCATGCTGTACCGGGTGGTGCACGAGGAGCCGCATCTGGTGGGGGTTCCGGACGCGCTGGCGCCCCTGGTACAGGCCTGCCTGGCCAAGGATCCCGAGGAGCGGCCCAGCACGCTCCAGCTGTCGATGCGGCTGAAGGAGATCGCGGCCCGCGAGGCGCAGGGGCTGTCCGACGGGCGGCCTCCGGCGCAGCGCGTGCGGGCCGAGCGGCCGACCGGGCGGCTGCCGGAGCGGGCAGACGCGTACGCGGACCAGCACACGGAGCGCCGTACGGGCGGCACGCCCGCGCCCCAGGGGCCGGACCAGGGCCACGGGCAGGGTCAGGGGCACGGCCCGAACAGCGGGGGGCACGCGCGGCCCTCGGCCTCCCGGCCCTCGTCCCCGCGCCCTTCGTCCTCGCGGAACCCGGGCGGTCCTTCGTCCCGGCCGACGGCGGGGCGTACGGGAGGCCGCCAGGCGCCCCGCACGACGGGTGCCGGACGGCGCCCCTCGCGGCCCGACCCGCGGCTGATGCGCCAGCGGCTGATCGTGTTCGTCGTGGTCACGCTGATCGTCGCGCTGGGGATCGCCGCCGCCCAGAAGTTCTAGCCGCGGCTAGAGCTCCGGGGAGGCGGCGGCGGGGGCCTGGGG